>NZ_JBFODV010000005.1:0-4328 GCF_040908495.1 Aeromonas sp. R1-1
TACCCCCGCAGTGTGAAGGCAAGACCACAAAAGTATGCGGTGCAAAAAGCCAATAAAAACAATGCCAGTCAGGCTTAACTGACTGGCATTACGCCTCAGGGCGCTTTTTTTGTCTTCGGGATCTACCATCACTCATTGCAGAGCAGAGCAGAGCAGAGCAGAGCAGAGCAGAGCAGAGCAGAGCAGAGCAGAGCAGAGCAGAGCAGAGCATCGGCCATTGTGGAATAGGAAGAGTGGGTTGGTGGCAGAGTTCAGTGCAGATGGTGGGGGCATGTTATCACCCCCATAAGGCTGCTCTACATCTCTATAGCGGAGTAGATAGCAAGAAGGGAGCCTGAGGCTCCCTTCTTTGTTAGCGGTAATGTGATGGCTGTTGGCTAGAACCAGAAGCCGATGATAAAGGAGCCCGCCAAGGTCAGCATCACGTTGGCCACCGCATAGGTACCGGCATATCCGAGCGCCGGAATGGAGCTGTTGGCTGCCTCGTTGACCACATCCATCGCCGGGGCACAAGTACGGGCACCTGTGATGGCACCGAGCAGCAGCGCCGGGTTCATCTTGAGCACCCAGACCCCGAACAGATAGCCTACCAGCACCGGCAAGGTGGTCACCAGCATGCCGGAGAAGAGCACTACCGTACCTACCTCGCTGAGGTGGTCGAGGATGCCGCCACCGGCTTTCAGGCCCGTGCTCACCATAAAGACCGCCAGACCGAGATCCTTGGCCAATCTGAGCGCGCCGGGCGGCACATAGCCGACCGTCGGGTGGTTGGCCCGCAGGTAACCCATCAGAATGCCTGCCAGCAGCAGGCCGACGGCGTTGCCGAGACCGAATTCGATCTGACCGAACACCAGCGAAACGGAGCCGATCAGCAGGCCCAGCACGAAGAAGGTGGTGAAGGCCACCAGATCCGTGGTCTGGCTGTGGATGCTGATAAAGCCGATCTTGTTGGCCAGCAGTTTGACCCGCTGTTTCTCGCCACTGATCTGCAGCACGTCGCCTTTTTGCAGCATGATGTTGCGATCGAACGGCATCTCGATTTGGGAGCGTACCACCCGGTTGAGGAAGCACCCTTTCTCGGTGAGGTTGAGCTCCACCAGATGGCGGCCGACCACTGAGTCGTTTTTCACCACTATCTCTTCGGTGACGATCTGCAGGTCGAGCAGGTTGCGATCAAATACCTCTTTACCGTTGCGGTAGTTGACGTCCAGCTTCTCGTGGCTCTCGGGATAGCCCACCAAGGCGATCTCGTCCCCTTCCTGAATGACGGCATCGCCATCGGGGCTTGCGAGAATGCCGTTGCGGCGGATCCGCTCAACATAGCAGCCGGTATGGGGATAGATGCCGGTCTCCCGCAGGGTACGGCCACCGATCCAGGCTGCCAGTTCGGGGCCCACCCGATAGGCGCGGATGATGGGCAGATAGGTCTTGCGACTCTCGCTGTCGGAGAGACCCCGCTCACGGGCGATTTTTTGCGCTTCGGTATTGAGGTCGAGGCGTGCCAGCGATGGGAGGTAGCGCACCACCAGCATCAGGCCTACCAGACCCACCAGATAGGTCAGGGCGTAGCCGATACCCATATTGTCGAGCACCGCCTGCATATCGGTTTGATGAGGCAGGTTGAGCAGACCGCTGCGCAAGGCATCCTGGGCACCTACCAGCGCGGGGGTCGAGGTGAGGGAACCTGCCAGGATCCCCGCCGCCATGCCCGGCCCCAGATTGAAGAACTTGGCCAGCCCCACCGTCAGCAGCAGGGCGGTCAGCAAGATCACCAGGGTCAGGGTGATGTAGTGGATGCCGTCGCGCAGGAAGACGCTGAAGAAGTGAGGGCCAGCCTCAATCCCCACACAGAAGATGAACAGCATAAAGCCGACGTTTTCAGTGGTGGCCGCAAATTCGAAGCCCATCTGGCCGAACAGCAGGGCGGTAAACAGCACACCTATGGTGTTGCCAATCTGAAAGTTGCCAATTCGCACCTTGCCAAGCAGCAGGCCGAAGGCCAATACCACGAACAGCAGCAGGGAGTCGCTTTGATGTAGCAGTGTCACGAAATCTATGGTCATGCCCGGAAAAACCGAGGAAAAAAGTGGGGTCGATATTGTGCCGGATCTATCCCCAATAAAGAAGCGCAAGGGAGCGATTAATCGGACGTTATCGGACGCTATTTGTGGAACCGGCGGCGTGATAGGGAGACAAGCGGATGAAATCTGGCAATTTTTGCTGTAACCGTCGTTGTCAATTAGTGAAATCTGCTGCCCGCGACCGAAGTGCTCTGGCGCAGGCCGATATTTTAGATTCTGCTGTTCAGCCGCTTGGCGGGGATCAGTTTCAGCAGATTCAACCGATGGCCGCCATGGTTGGCTGAGGGGCAAGTCAGCTTGATATTTGCCCGTTCGCCCACGGGAAAAGGGTTGGCAAAAAGATGCCTCTGAAAAGTGCCAATAGAGCCTGTCACCAAGTGGTTCCGGAGGGAGCAAAAAAACAGCATAAAATCAGGTTGGCCAGCAAAATGACTCTTCGCCGGGGGCCATCAAGGGCAATCCCGCGTCCTGACAGGGCTTGCTGCACTTACCCACAGAATCTGTGGATAACCCTGTTTATGAAACTTGTTCATCGCCCTGAAAGCCGCGCCAGTACTGGGATGCAAGGGCTGTTCAAAAAATACCGGAAGAAAAATGTTTGTATAAAAATCAAATAGTTAGATGTGACAGGAGAAAACTCTGTCGAGCCAGAACGGGTAACAAAAGGGAGCGTCAGCAGCAAGAAGGATCTTGTGCATTAAAATTGGCAGGGGAGGGCACTAAAGTGGATAACTTGCACCGAGATGGTGAGGAATTTGGCTCCCCCGACTGGACTTGAACCAGTGACATACGGATTAACAGTCCGCCGTTCTACCGACTGAACTACGGGGGAACATCAGGCAAGGAGAAGCATCATACAGAAGGTTTCCGGGGGGGTCAAGCCATTCGCGGTATGATGGCACGGGTGTACCGCTGCCAAACCCTCGGTTACACTGCTCCTCTGCTGTTTTGTGTCGGGAGTGTTCATGAGCAAATTGTTCAAGTTAGCCAGCCAGTTTCAACCCGCCGGGGATCAGCCCACGGCGATTGCCCAACTGCTGGATGGCATCGAGTCGGGGCTGGCCCACCAGACCCTGCTCGGGGTGACCGGTTCGGGCAAGACCTTCACCATGGCCAACGTCATCGCCACCCTGAACCGCCCGACCATGATTCTGGCTCCCAACAAGACCCTGGCCGCCCAGCTCTATGGTGAGATGAAGGAGTTCTTCCCCGACAACGCGGTGGAGTATTTCGTCTCCTACTACGACTACTACCAGCCCGAAGCCTATGTGCCGACCACCGACACCTTTATAGAGAAGGATGCCTCGATCAACGATCACATCGAGCAGATGCGATTGTCGGCCACCAAGGCGCTGCTGGAGCGGCGCGACGTGGTGATCGTTGCTTCGGTGTCGGCCATCTATGGTTTGGGGGATCCTCAAGCTTATCTGAGCATGATGCTGCATCTCAAAGTGGGGGATGTGATCAACCAGCGGGATATCCTGCGTCGCCTTGCCGAGCTGCAGTACACCCGCAACGACATGGGGTTTCAACGCGGTACTTTCCGGGTGCGCGGTGAAGTGATCGACATCTACCCTGCCGAATCGGACAAGCTGGCCCTGCGGGTAGAACTCTTTGATGAAGAGGTGGAGCGGCTCTCCCAGTTCGATCCCCTGACCGGTGCCATAGAGCAGACGGTGGTGCGCTATACCATCTACCCCAAGACCCACTATGCTACCCCGCGCGAGACCATTCTGGGGGCTATCGAGCATATCAAGGAGGAGCTGCGCAGCCGCCGCGAGCAGCTGTTGTCCCTCAACAAGCTGGTTGAAGAGCAGCGCATCAGCCAGCGTACCCAGTTCGACATGGAGATGATGCAGGAGCTGGGTTACTGCTCCGGCATCGAGAACTACAGCCGCTACCTCTCCGGCCGTGCGCCGGGGGAGCCGCCGCCCACCCTGTTTGACTACCTGCCGGGGGATGGCCTGCTCATCATCGACGAGTCCCACGTCACGGTGCCGCAGATCGGCGCCATGTTCAAAGGGGACCGCTCCCGCAAGGAGACCCTGGTGGAGTACGGCTTCCGGCTCCCCTCGGCGCTGGACAACCGGCCACTCAAGTTTGACGAGTTTGAAGCGCTGATGCCGCAGACGGTGTTTGTCTCGGCGACTCCCGGCCCCTACGAGCTGGAGAAGTCCGGCGGCGATGTGGTGCAGCAGGTGGTGCGCCCAACCGGTCTGCTCGATCCGGAGATCGAGGTGCGTCCGG
>NZ_JBFODV010000050.1:0-27957 GCF_040908495.1 Aeromonas sp. R1-1
AGTATGGCCGTCGCTTCGACGAGCTGGATAGCCAGGCCCTGATCGAGCAGATCTACGCCATCGCCGATGGACTACTGCCCGGTGAAGCGGTGCCGAGCGGTCGCTACAGCGTCATCTTTAGCACCAACTGCTTTGCCAGCCTGTTTGGCTGCTTTCAGGGCGTGCTGTCGGGCAAGTGGGCCCAGCAGGGGATCAACCCCTGGCGCAGCAAGGTCGGCCAGAGCGTAGCGTCACGCTGGCTTACTCTGGAGAGCCGGGTCTATATGCCGGGCGGCATGAACATCAAGGCGTTTGATGGCGAGGGGGCGGCCAGCGCGGATCTGCTGCTGATTGGCGAAGGGGAGCTGAAGACCCTGCTCCACAACAGCGCCACGGCCCACCACTTTGGCGTCGCCAGCAACGGCTCGGCCGCTCGCGGTGCCCGCAGCGCCCTCGATGTGACCGCTCGCCATCTGGTGTTTGGCGCGGGCCCCCATAGCGAAGCGGAAGTGCAGAGCGGCGACTATCTGGAGCTGGTCAAGCTGGATGGCCTGCATTCGGGTGCCGATGCGGTGAGCGGCGACTTCTCGTTTGGCGCGTCGGGCTTCCTCTGCCGCGATGGGGTGCGACTGCAGCCGGTGCGCGGCATCACGGTAGCAGGCAACTTCTACCGCCTGCTGGGCGAGCTGGAAGCGGTCGGTGACACCCTGCACCACAACGACAGCAAGGGCTTCTACGCCCCGCAGATCCGTTTTGGCGGTCTCTCCGTCGCGGGCAAGTAAACACCCCGACGAAACCTGCAAGTAAGAAAAAGGCGCCTGATGGCGCCTTTTTGCTCGTTATCTCGTCCGCATTGCTGGCCTGACTCAGGGCGAGAGCGGCTCGCGATGATACTCGGCGCAGCCACATTCGGGGCAGGTATCGAGCTGCTGGGGGTGCAGCACGGTATGGCGCCAGCCACACTGGTCGCACACCATGACCCCCAGCCCCACCCAGTCACCCGCTTCGTAAACACCCTTGTGCTCCAGCTCATCGGCCAGCTCGCGCCACTCCACCTGGGCGCGGTCGGTCACATCCGCCAGCCAGGACCAGGCGGTGTCTTTGAGGGCCAACATAAAGGCAGACTCTTCCACCTGCGCACTATCGTCATGGCGCCCCTCGTCATAGTTGCCCAGATCCCGCTTCACGTACTCGGCGATGAGCGCCAGTTCGTCCTGAGTGAGGTCACTTGCTGCCTCCAGATAGGCCTGCACCTTGGCAATCATCCGGTTGAGGCGCTCCCCCTGGAACTCTTCAGTCTCTTGCCACTGTTTTTGCAGCTCGGCAATGAAGGCTTCGTACCCTTTTTGACGTTTGTCCATGGCTCTAACTCCTCTACTAAACCCTGATCTGGCCCGGCTTAAGGCCCAAGGGACGCTGGCGGTTGTTGCCGCCGCAGGATATGGGTATTCTATTGCGATTTCCCAGCTGATTTATCTATTCATTTCACAGATCCGGATGTCACCAATGCAAGAGCAATACGTTCCCCAATCAATCGAACCAGCAGTGCAAAAGCACTGGGATGCCAAGAAAACCTTCAAGGCCGTGGAGAAGGTAGACAAGGAGAAGTTCTACTGCCTGTCCATGTTCCCCTATCCGTCTGGTCGACTACACATGGGGCACGTTCGTAACTACACCATAGGTGATGTGATCTCCCGTTATCAACGCCTCAATGGCAAGAACGTGCTGCAACCCATAGGTTGGGATGCATTCGGTCTGCCGGCCGAGAACGCCGCGATCAAAAACAATACCGCGCCGGCGCCCTGGACCTACGAAAACATCGAATACATGAAGAACCAGCTGAAGATGCTGGGTCTGGGTTATGACTGGGATCGTGAAGTCGCCACCTGCAAGCCGGATTACTACCGCTGGGAACAGTGGTTCTTCACCAAGCTCTACGAGAAGGGTCTGGTCTACAAGAAGACCTCCTCCGTCAACTGGTGCCCGAACGACATGACCGTACTGGCCAACGAGCAGGTTGTCGACAACTGCTGCTGGCGCTGTGACACCCCGGTCGAGCAGAAAGAGATCCCCCAGTGGTTCATCAAGATCACCGACTACGCTGAAGAGCTGCTGAGCGACATCGACAATCTGGAAGGCTGGCCGGAGATGGTCAAGACCATGCAGCGCAACTGGATTGGCCGCTCCGAAGGGGTCAACATCAGCTTCGCCATCGAGGGTCAGGCTGAGCAGCTGGAGGTCTACACCACCCGTCCGGACACCTTCATGGGCGTCACTTATGTCGGTATCGCCGCCGGTCACCCGCTGGCGCTGCAAGCAGCCCAAAACAATCCGGAGCTGGCCGCCTTCATCGAAGAGTGCAAGAACACCAAGGTCGCCGAAGCGGAACTGGCCACCATGGAGAAGAAGGGCATGGCCACCGGCCTCTATGCCATTCACCCGCTGGATGGCCGCAAGGTACCGGTCTGGGTCGCCAACTTTGTGCTGATGAACTACGGCACCGGCGCCGTGATGGCGGTTCCGGCCCACGATCAGCGTGACTTCGAATTCGCCACCAAATATGGCCTCGACATCAAGGCGGTGATCAAGCCGGTTGATGGCGATGTCGACGTGAGCGAAGCGGCTTACACCGAGAAGGGCGTGCTGTTCAACTCCGGCGAGTTCGACGGTCTCGACTTCCAGGGCGCCTTCGATGCCATCGCCAGCAAGCTGGAAGGGCTCGGCAAGGGCAAGCGCACCGTCAACTACCGTCTGCGTGACTGGGGTGTCTCCCGTCAGCGTTACTGGGGTGCCCCCATCCCGATGCTGACCCTGGCTGACGGCACCGTGGTGCCGACGCCGGAAGATCAGCTGCCGGTACTGCTGCCGGAAGATGTGGTGATGGACGGTATCCAGAGCCCGATCAAGGCCGACGCCGAGTGGGCCAAGACCACCTACAACGGTCAGGAAGCGTTCCGCGAAACCGATACCTTCGACACCTTCATGGAGTCCTCCTGGTACTACGCGCGCTACTGCTCTCCGGACTACGACAAGGGCATGCTGGACCCGGCGGCTGCCAACCACTGGCTGCCGGTGGATCAGTACATCGGCGGCATCGAGCACGCCTGTATGCACCTGCTCTACGCCCGCTTCTTCCACAAGCTGCTGCGTGATGCGGGCTTGGTGAACAGCGACGAGCCGTTCAAGCGCCTGCTCTGCCAAGGCATGGTGCTGGCTGACGCCTTCTACTACAAGGACGAGAAGGGCGGCAACGTCTGGGTCAGCCCGACCGACGTCAAGGTTGAGCGTGACGAGAAGGGTCGTATCACCAAGGCCATCGACAACGAAGGCCGTGAAGTCATTCACTCCGGTATGACCAAGATGTCCAAGTCCAAGAACAACGGCATCGACCCGCAGCTGATGGTGGAGCGTTACGGCGCCGATACCGTCCGTCTGTTCATGATGTTCGCCTCTCCGGCCGAAATGACTCTGGAGTGGTCCGACTCCGGCGTAGAGGGTGCCCAGCGCTTCCTGCGTCGCCTGTGGCGCGTCACCTTCGAGCACGTCTCCGGTGGCGCCGTTGCCGCGCTGGATGTGGCGGCTCTCACCAACGAGCAGAAAGCGGTACGCCGTGAACTGCACAAGACCATCGCCAAGGTGAGTGATGATGTGGGTCGCCGTCAGACCTTCAACACCGCCATCGCCGCCATCATGGAGCTGATGAACAATCTCTCCAAGTTGGGTAGCGATGAGCAGGACCGCGCCCTGATGCAGGAAGCGCTGGAAGCTGTCGTTGTTATGCTCTACCCCATCACCCCACACATCGGCTTCGAGCTGTGGAAGATGCTGGGCAAGGGCGACGACATCGATCACGCAGCCTGGCCGGTGGCCGATGAAGCGGCCATGGTCGAGACCGAGAAGCTGGTGGTGGTGCAGATCAACGGCAAGATGCGCGGCAAGCTGACCGTGCCTGCCGAGATCAGCCAGGCCGACGTCGAGAAGCTGGCGATGGCCGATGCCTCCGTGCAGAAGTTCACCGACGGTCTGACCGTGCGCAAGGTGATCTATGTACCTGGTAAGCTGCTCAATATTGTCGCTAACTGATCGGTTGCCAACTGATGTCATACCATTTGGCGACCTTGGCTGACTGTGTGGCCACTCATGGGTAACGACGTACCGGCCCATGACAGCTCAACATTGTCGCTAACTAATTGGCTGCCAACTGATCATTGCCAATCTGTGACAGCAAACGGATGATAACGGCGGGCCCTGCGCCCGCCGCTTTCCCTTAATGCAAAGAGGATTTTCTATGGGCACCATCTTCACCCGCTGGATGGCCATCGTGCTGGCTGGTCTGCTGCTGCAAGGCTGCGGCTTTCACATGCGCGGCAACGGCATTCCGAGCGAGCTGATGACCATGAAGGTCGTGGGCGACAACAAGAGCGACTTCTACCGGATGGTTACCACCCGTCTGAAGGCCTCTGGCGTGACCCTGGCCGACAAGGAGGGCATTCCGGTGCTCACTCTGGGCGGCGTAGGCAGCACCAGTCAGGTCGCCTCGGTCAACGCGCTGGGGACGGACACCGAATATGTGCTGGGCTTTGGTACCCAGTTCACCATCTCGGTACCGGGCAAGCCGACTCAGGTCTTCCCCATCAACTTCAACCGCAGCTTCCTCAACAAGCCGGATGCAGCGCTCGCCTCCTCCCGTGAGCAGGAGCAGCTTAACCGCGAAATGCAGGAGCAGGCGGCCAATCAGGTGATCCGGCAGTTGAGTCAGGTCAGCTTCTGATGCGGATCTACCCGGAACAATTTGGTGACCACCTCAAAGCAGGGCTTCGGCCCTGCTATCTCATTTTTGGCGACGAGCCCCTGCTGCGACTGGAGGCCATCGATGCCATCCGTCAGATCGCCCGCAAGCAGGGTTTCGATGAGCGCCACACCTTCGTGGTGGAGCAGGGGCTGGACTGGAATCAGGTCTACGATGCCTGTCAGGCGATGAGCCTCTTCTCCGCCCGCCAGATCATCGAGCTGGAGCTGCCCGCCAAGGTGGACAAGGATCTCGCTGCCCGCATCAGCGAAATTGGCAAGCAGCTTCATCCCGACCTGCTGCTGGTGCTGAGTGGCGGTCGCCTCAACCAGACCCAGATGAAGGCAGCCTGGTTCGACAAGCTCTACCAGATTGGCACCTATGTGCCGGTCAACCATCCGGAGCCCAAGTTCTTCCCGCGCTGGATGAGCGCCCGTTTTGCGCGTTTCGGCCTCAAGGCGCTGCCGGATGCCATCAACTTCATGTGCCACTCCTACGAGGGCAACCTGCTGGCCGCCAGCCAGGAGATCGAGAAGCTGACCCTGCTCTCGCCGCCCCAGCCCATCAGCGTCACCTATCTGCAAGAGACCATTATCCGTCACGCCCACTTCACCCCGTTCCAGCTGGTCGATACCCTGCTGGAGGGCAAGGTGAACCGGGCCCAGCGCATTCTGGCCGCCCTGCGGGCCGAAGGCACCGAGCCGGGGATGCTGGCCTGGACCCTTTGCCGCGAGCTGGAGCAGCTGACCGAGCTGTCGCTGGCGATGCGAAACGGCCAGCCGCTGGGGGAGCACTTCAGCCGCCTGCGCATCTGGCAGAGCCGCCAGCAGCTCATTCAGCAAGCGCTGACCCGACTGCCATTTGCCAAGTTGCAGCAACTGTGGCAACTGATGGCACAATTGGACGATGCCCAGCGCCGCTTCGATAGCGAGCAGGCCTGGCTGATGCTGCAGACCATTGCCCTCGGCTTTCGTGATGGCACCCCGCTGCCGCTGGTGATGGAGAGCAGCCCGTGCTGAAGGCGCCCATTGGCCTGCTGGGGGGCACGTTCGATCCTATCCATATCGGCCATTTGCGCCCGGCCATCGAGGCGCGCGATGCCCTCGGGCTGGCCGAGATGCGGCTGATCCCGAACCATATCCCGCCCCACCGTGCCAATCCGTTCTGCTCCAGCGAACAGCGTCTCGCCATGGTCAAACTGGCGGCGGCAGAGAACCACCACTTTGTGGTGGATGAGCGGGAGCTGAGACGGGACAAGCCCTCTTACACCATCGATACCCTGATCGAGCTGCGTCATGAACTGCCCGATACGCCGCTCTGTTTTCTGATGGGGATGGATTCTCTGCTGAGCCTGCCAAGCTGGCACCGCTGGCAGGAGCTGCTCGACCATGCCCATCTGGTGGTGAGCGTGCGGCCGGGCTGGCAACCGGATTATCCGGCCGAGGTGGCGCAGCTGCTTGCGCGCCATCACACCACAGATGCCAACGCGCTGCGTCAGCGTCTGGCCGGTCATATCTGGCTGGCGGACAACCAGCCCATCGAACTGTCAGCCACCCGACTGCGGGCCTTGCTGGATGCGGGGCAAGACACCCGCTACCTCTTGCCCGAGTCGGTTGCGCACTATATTGATCAACAGGGGCTCTACCGCGCCAACCGCCGCTAGCCCCTGTCGTAATCCCGCCCCACCCGATGGGAAACGGGAGTGACCATGATATAATACGCCGCCCTGACGCAAACGCTGCGCGCCGGAATACAGGAGAGACTCATTGCAAGGCCAAGAATTGCATGCCTTTATCATCGACAAGATCGATGACATGAAAGGCCGCGACATCATCACCCTCGATGTACGCGGCAAATCCAGCATTACTGACACCATGATCATCTGTTCCGGCAACTCCAGTCGTCACGTCAGCGCCATTGCCCACCATCTGGCCAGCGAAGCCCGCCACGCAGGTCTCGATCTGCTGAGCGTGGAAGGGCAACTGAGCGGTGAATGGGTGCTGGTAGATATGGGCTCGGTGATCGTGCATGTGATGCAGGATGAACATCGTGACTTCTACCAACTGGAAAAGCTGTGGAGCGGTGCCGCTCAAATGAATACGCAATAAGAGCACAAGTGTAACGACCATGAAGATCCAGTTGATTGCGGTGGGCACCAAGATGCCCGCCTGGGTAGAGCATGGCTTCGAGGAGTATCGTCGCCGCTTCCCCAAAGACATGCCGTTTGAACTCGTCGAGATCGGCGCAGGCAAACGGGGCAAAAATGCCGACATTCCCCGCATCCTGCAGAAGGAAGGGGAAGCCATGCTGGCGGCTGCGGGGCGCTCTCGCATCGTCACCCTCGACATTCCGGGCAAGCCCTGGACCACGGAGCAGTTGGCGACCCAGCTGGAGGCGTGGAAACTCGATGGCCGCGATGTCGCGCTGCTGGTAGGCGGGCCGGAAGGCTTGTCCCCCGAGTGCAAAGCTGCCGCCGAACAGAGCTGGTCACTGTCACCGCTCACCCTGCCCCATCCGCTGGTGCGGGTGCTGGTGGCAGAGAGCCTCTATCGGGCCTGGAGCATCACCACCAATCATCCGTATCATAGAGAGTGAGCCATGCGTCTCTGGAGTCTCACCTCTCATATTCACCCCTATCACAGAGAGTGAACAATGCAGTTCCTGCTCTTATTGCCCCCAAGGGTCTTGAGGTAAAGGCATGCTGAAACAACGCATCGAAATGCGCGATCACAGTGCCGAGGGCAATCTGTTCTTCCGGCGCACCCTGGTAGCCTACATCGGTATCGTCGTGCTGATGCTGGTGCTGCTGGGCAATCTCTATTATCTGCAGGTCGAGTCCTACGACACCTACCAGACTCGTTCCAACTCCAACCGAATCCGCGTGGTGCCGGTGGCGCCGCCACGGGGCCTCATCTATGACACCAACGGTGTGCTGCTGGCGGAAAACCGCCCGGTCTACAGTCTGGAAATCGTGCCGGAAGAGACCAAGGATCTCGAAAAAACCGCCGACCAGCTGATCACCCTGCTGGGTCTGCCGGAAGGCACCAAGGAGAAGTTCCTCGCCGAAGTGAAGCGCCAGCGCCGCTTCAAGCCGGTCCCCCTCTACGAGAAGCTGACCGAATATCAAGTGGCCCTCTTCTCGGTCAACCAGCACAACTACCCGGGCGCCAGCATCGAGGCCTACCTCAAACGCTACTACCCGTTTGGTGACACCCTCACCCATGCTTTGGGCTATGTGGCCAAGATCAATACCCGTGACGTGGAGCGCCTCGAGAAGGAAGAAAAACTCGCCAACTATGCGGCCACCAAGGATATCGGCAAGCAGGGGGTGGAGAAGTATTACGAGGATGAGCTGCACGGCGTGGCGGGCTATCAGGAGGTCGAGGTGAACAACCGAGGCCGGATTGTCCGCACCCTCAAGTTCCAGCCGCCTATTCCCGGCAAGGATATCTACCTCAATATCGACGTCCGGATGCAGCTCAAGGCCCAGCAACTGCTGGCTGGCCAGCGCGGAGCCATCGTGATGATGGACCCGAAAACCGGCGCCATCCTGGCCCTGGAGTCGAGCCCCAGCTACGACCCCAACCTGTTCGTGACCGGTATCTCCAGCGCCAACTACTCGGCGCTGCTCAACGATCCGGCGCGGCCACTGGTGAATCGCACCACTCAGGGCATTTATGCCCCTGCCTCCACCGTCAAGCCCATGATGTCCATCATGGGTCTCAACGAGGGGGCCATTACCCCGGGCTACCGCTATTTCGGCGGCCCGAGCTTCTCCATTCCAGGTACCACCAAAAAGTTTCGCGACTGGCGCCGCTGGGGTCATGGCTGGCTCGACGTCTATCGCGCCATCGAGGTCTCGGCAGATACCTACTTCTACGATCTCGCCTATCGGGTCGGCATCGACAAGATCCACAGCTACATGACCAAGTTTGGCTTCGGTCAGTACACCGGGGTCGATCTCTATGAAGAGACCAAGGGTGTCATGCCGTCCCGTGACTGGAAGATGGCCCGTTGGCGCCAGCCCTGGTATCAGGGTGACACCATCTCTGTCGGTATCGGTCAGGGCTACTGGAGCGCCACCCCGCTCCAACTGGCCAAGGCGATCAGCATCCTGACCCAGAATGGTCACGACGTCACCCCGCACCTGCTCAAGAGCACCGCCTCCCAGGCGGGGGTGGTCGATGCCCCCATCAACCCCAATATCGCCCTCAAGCTCAAGAACGACAGCTTCTGGAAAGTGGCGCAAGATGGGATGTGGCGAGTCAACCATGGCAGTGAAGGCAGTGGCCGTCACTCGTTTGCCAAGGCGCCTTACTCCTCAGGCGGCAAATCGGGCACAGCCCAGGTAGTCGGTTTGAAGGAAAATCAGGTTTACAACATCAAGACGGTCAAGGCGGAGC
The DNA here is from genome assembly GCF_040908495.1 of Aeromonas sp. R1-1. Lineage (NCBI taxonomy): Bacteria > Pseudomonadati > Pseudomonadota > Gammaproteobacteria > Aeromonadales > Aeromonadaceae > Aeromonas > Aeromonas sp. R1-1. The sequence continues at coordinate 9,172 of NZ_JBFODV010000050.1, forward strand.
ATCGCGATAACGCTTTGTTCGTGGCTTATGCCCCCTTCGAGGCACCCAAAGCGGTGGTAGCTCTGGTACTGGAAAACTCCATCGGAGGTGGTGGTGGTCGAGCTGCATCGCCCATCGCACGCCAGATGCTGGATGCCTATCTGCTGCCCCCTGATCCGCAACTGCCACCGGCACCGGAAAAGCCGTCCCAACCGAGTGAGGTCGCTCCCAATGAGTAATTCTGCCCGCCAGCAGAGCATCTGGTACAAGCTGCATATCGACTTGCCCCTGCTGCTCGGTCTGCTGGCCGTGATGACCCTCTCCATGGTGGTGCTCTACTCCGCCTCCGGTCAGGATATGGACTCCATCGTGCGCCAGCTGGTGCGCGGTGGTCTCGCCTTTGCCCTGATGATCGGCCTGGCCCAGCTGCCCCCCTCCCTTTACGCCCGCTGGTCGGTGCCGCTGTTCGCCGTTGTGGTGCTGATGCTGATTGCGGTGGACGTGTTCGGCCACATCGGCAAGGGGGCCCAGCGCTGGCTCGATCTGGGCTTTATGAAGTTCCAGCCCTCCGAGGTGATGAAGCTCTCCATGCCCATCATGGTGGCCGCCTGGCTCAGTCGCCACTCGCTGCCACCCAAGTTCAGCCATGTGGTGATCGCCCTCATCATGGTGCTGCTGCCCACCCTGCTGATCGCCGCCCAGCCTGACCTTGGCACCTCCATTCTGGTGGCCGCCTCCGGCTTCTTCGTCATCTTCCTGGCAGGGCTCAGCTGGTGGCTGATCGGCTTGGCGGTCCTGCTGATGCTGGCCTTTATGCCGGTGCTCTGGTTCTTCCTGATGCACGACTACCAGCGCCAGCGAGTGCTGATGCTGCTCGACCCGGAGAAGGACCCGCTCGGTCGCGGCTATCACATCATCCAGTCCAAGATTGCCATCGGCTCCGGCGGCGTCTTTGGCAAGGGGTGGCTGCAAGGGACCCAGTCCCAGCTGGAGTTCCTGCCCGAGCGCCATACCGACTTCATCTTCGCAGTATTTAGCGAGGAGTTCGGTCTGGTAGGCGTTGCCCTGCTGCTGGTGCTCTACCTCTACGTCATCAGCCGTTGCCTGTTTATCTCGATGCAGGCCCAGAACAGCTTCGAGCGACTTCTGGGCGGCGCCATCACCCTCACCTTCTTCGTCTATGTGTTCGTCAACATGGGCATGGTGAGCGGCATCTTGCCGGTGGTAGGGGTGCCCCTGCCGCTGGTGAGCTATGGCGGCACCTCCATGGTGACCCTGATGGCCGGATTCGGTATCCTGATGTCCATTCAGACTCATAGAAGACTTCTCGCCTGATGAGACGGGTTGGATTGCTGCTCTCGCTCGCCACCACGATGGCGACCGCCGCCGTGGCGCCGGATAGGTTGGCCCTGCTTGCCGACCAGCAACAGGTGCCGCTTGCGGAGCTGCAGGCTGCCGTCGCCCGAGCCCAGTTACGGCAGGAGGTGCTCGACACCATCAGCAAGCCGTGGGAGGCCAAACCCTGGCATCGCTACCGGCCGCTGTTTGTTACCCCGGATCGCATCCGTGACGGCCAGCAGTTCTGGCAGCAACATGCCGAGACGCTGGCCCGCGCTGAGCAGACCTATCGGGTGCCCGCCTCGCTCATCGTGGCCATCATAGGGGTCGAGACCTTCTACGGTCGCCAGATGGGCCGCCATCCGGTGCTCGATAGCCTCTACACCCTGGGATTTCACTACCCGGAGCGGGCGGACTTCTTTGCCAAGGAGTTTGCCCAGCTGGTGGTGCTGGCCAAAGAGGAAGGGTGGCAACTCGATGCCCTCAAGGGCTCCTATGCCGGCGCCATGGGGATGGGGCAGTTCATGCCCTCCAGCTATCGCCACTATGCCGTCGACTTTGACGGGGATGGCAAGCGGGACCTGTTTGCCAACCCGGTCGATGCCATCGGCAGCGTGGCCAACTATTTTGCCAGCCACCAGTGGCGCTGGGGCGAATCCGTGGTGGAACCGGCCCAGATCGGGTTGATGGCAGTCGAACCTCTACTCAGGCCTGAGCCCGAGTTAACACAACAGTGGTCAGAACTGGCGGCGGCAGGGATTGAGCTCGCCACGCCGCTGGCCCCACAGACGCCGGTCAAGTTGCTGGCGTTTGCCCAAGCCGATGGACCGGAATACTGGGTCGCACGGCATAACTTTTATGTGATCACCCGTTACAATCGCAGCCCACTCTATGCGATGGCGGTGTATCAACTTAGCCAAGCCATTCAGGAAGCGTATGCATCTTCGTCACAAACTCCTCCCGCTCAGCCTGAGCTTGTTGCTGGCCGCCTGTAGCAGCCAGCCGGAACAGAGCGCCCCCGTCGAGCCGCAAGCACCGGTCAGCAAGCCACCCGTTATCGAGATCCCGCAAGCCACCGGCGCCATTCCACGCCCCGAGTCCCTGAGTGCCAGCGGCAACCGGGACTACTGGATCGGCAAGCAGAAGCACGAGGTGTGGCGCGACATCAAACACTACAGCGAAGAGGGCACCGCCAGCTGGTTGTCGCCGGATCTGGACGGCCAGAAGACCGCCAACGGCGATGTGCTGGACAGCAAGCTGTTCAGTGCCGCTCACCGCAACCTGCCCATCCCGAGCTATGTGCGGGTCACCAATCTGGACAACGGGCTGGAGACCATAGTGCGGGTCAACGATCGCGGCCCGTTCAATAGCACGCGCCTGATCGACCTCTCCTACGCAGCGGCCAAGCAGCTGGAGATGGTCGATAGCGGTGAGGCCCGAGTACGGCTGGAGCTGATCAGCGACACCCCGGATCAGATGGTAATCATGGAGCCGATGAAGCCCATCGAAATGACTCCGACCACTCCGGCTGCGGCCTCCAACACGCTGTCGCAAGATGGCTTCCTGGGTGAACCGACCGCGCTGGCGATGGCCACTCCCGCCGCCGAACCCGCTCCTGTCAAGGCACCCGCCGCCAAGCCCGCCAAAGCGGCACCTGTCAAGCCAGCGCCTGCCAAGGCCGCAGCGCCCGCCAGCAGTGGGGATGGCAAGATGATCCAGGTACTGGCCAGCGGCTCCCGGGATCGGGCCGAGGCGATGGGCAAGGTGATGACCCAGCGTTACGGCGTGCCTTACCGGATCGATGCTCATGGCGCCATTTTCCGGGTGCTGATTGGCCCGGTCGCCGCCGACCAGCAGGCAAGTGTGCTGGAAAAAGTACGTCAGGGCGGGCTGGAACAGGCCTTTATCGTGCCCTGAGCGCCCCACTTTGCCGCGGATGTGACTAACCGCTTACTCACTGTCATCACGTCGTTTTATGGCGTGATAACAGGGAGTGATGGATAAAAAACCAGTTCTGATCGCCATCTCGGGCTATAACCTGCGGGCGCATCTGGTATAGTTAGGCCCGCATTTTATCCCCATCTGGCTCGCAGGAATTTCAAGATGTCCAAATTTGCCCGTTCAGTTCTTCTGGCCTCACTGATCAGCGTAACCGCCCAGGCCAATACGCCGGTGCCGACACCGACCCCGAATGCCATGCCCATGGTGGTTCCCGCCGCGCCGGAGATCTCCGCCAAGGCCCATATTCTGATCGACTACTACTCCGGTCAGGTGCTGGCCGAGCAGAACGCCGAAGAGCGTCTGCCGCCCGCCAGTCTGACCAAGATGATGACCTCCTACATCATCGGCCAGGAGCTGCTGAAGGGGAATATCAAGCGCACCGACATGGTGACCATCAGCCAGAACGCCTGGTCCAAGAACTACTCCGACTCCTCCAAGATGTTTATCGAGGTGGGCAAGCAGGTCTCCGTCGATGATCTCAACAAGGGCATCATCATCCAGTCCGGCAACGACGCCTGCGTCGCCATGGCCGAATTCCTGGCGGGCAGCACCGACTCCTTCGCCAGCCTGATGAACAGCTGGGCCGCCAAACTCGGCATGAATGACAGCCACTTCATGAACCCGCACGGTCTGGATGCGGAAGGTCACTACAGTACCGCTCACGACATGGCCCGTCTGGGTCAGGCGCTGATCCGCGACCTGCCGGAGGAGTACAAGATCTACTCCCAGAAATCCTTCGTGTTCAACGGCATCACTCAGCACAACCGCAACCGCCTGCTGTGGGATCAATCCCTGCAGGTGGATGGCATCAAGACTGGCCACGTCAGCCAGGTCGGCTATAACCTGGTCTCCTCTGCCACCAACAACGAAGGCATGCGCCTGATCGCCGTGGTACTGGGCGCCAGCAGTGAAGCCTCCCGCGCCGCCGAGAGCAAAAAACTGCTCACCTATGGCTTCCGCTTCTTCCAGAGCCTGACCCCGTACAAGGCAGGCACCGAGCTGGTCACCCAAAAGATCTGGATGGGCGACAAACCGGAAGTGAAACTGGGCGTCGACAAAGATGTCTCCGTGCTGGTCACCCGCGGTCAGGGCAACAACCTGAAGGCTGACTTCCAGCTCGACAGCGAACTCAAAGCGCCGCTGGCCAAGGGTCAGCGCGTCGGTACCGTGTTCCTGAAGCAGGGCGACAAAGAGATCAAGCAGGTGCCGCTGGTCGCCCTGGAAGAGGTGCAGGAAGGTGGCTTGATGAGCCGTCTGTGGGACTACCTGGTACTGCTGGTCACCAGCTGGTTCAAGTAATCCAACGCACAATCCTCACCAAACAGCGGCGCCAACAGGCGCCGCTGCTGTCTGTGACCGGCAAAGGCAGTGAATAACCCTGTAAACTGCAGGTTCCGCCTTACCCTGATTTGTGGTAAAAAGCAGCACTTCCATCCTTGTCTGACCGATCCTGGCCTTGATCCCGGTCCGGGCAGCGCCCATATAGTTATGAGCCGTGCCCATATAGACTTGAAATGGCGGCCTTCACGGGCCATCGGCCACTAGCCATCCAAGATGAAGTCATCCCGGTGATGACGCAAAAGGTGAGTAAATGAATACCAAGTTTGATGAACTGCTGGAGTTTCCCTGCAAATTCCCGTTCAAGGTACTCGGCGTTGCCGACCCGGCACTGCCGGAAATGGTGGTTGAAGTGCTGCAGCAGCACGCCCCCGGCACCTACAGCCCGACAGTCCAGCCCAGCTCCAAGGGCAACTACCACTCGGTCCGCGTGACCGTGACTGCCCAGAGCAAAGAGCACATCGAAGCAATGTACCACGCCCTTGGCAAGATCGAGCTGGTGAAATACGTACTGTAATTTCTCTCTCGCCCCGTTCTGCGGGGCGACTGTTTTTGGCCGCAGCACGCCGCGAGGACGCCATGTCATCCCAGATCCCCGCCCAGTCCAGCCTGATTGTCAGGCAGCTGGGTCGCCGCCCCTACCAGCCGGTATGGGACGCCATGAAAGCCTTCACCGACAACCGCACCAGCGATACCCCGGACGAGTTCTGGGTGGTCGAGCACGATCCCGTCTACACCCAGGGTCAGGCCGGCAAGGCCGAACACCTGCTCAATCCGGGCAATATCCCGGTGGTGCAGAGCGATCGCGGCGGTCAGGTGACCTATCACGGCCCGGGCCAGCTGGTGCTCTACGTACTGGTGGATGTCCGCCGCTGCAAATTCTCGGTTCGCGAGCTGGTGACCGCGCTGGAGACAGCCATCATCAATACCCTCGCCAAAAGCGATATCCAGGCTTATGCCAAGGCCGATGCCCCCGGGGTCTATGTGAAAAATGACCTTGGCATGGAGGCAAAACTGGCCTCGCTGGGTCTGCGCATCCGCAAGGGGTGCTCATTCCACGGGCTGGCCCTCAACATCAACATGGACATGACCCCCTTCCTGCACATCAATCCGTGCGGCTATGCGGGCATGGCCATGACCCAGACCAGCGCCCTGGGCGGCCCGCAAAGCGTGGCCGAGGCGCAATCCATTCTGGTGGCCGAACTGGCCCGCCTGATTGGCTACCAAACAATAACAAACACCGAGAGTGAATCATGAGCAAACCCGTTCGTATGGAGCCGGGCGTCAAGCTGCGCGATGGCGACAAGATGGCCCTGATCCCGGTGAAATTCATGCCGGATCCCAACGAAGAACTCCTTCGCAAGCCGGACTGGATGCGGATCAAGCTGCCCCCCTCCAGCCAGAAGATCGAACACATCAAGAGCACCTTGCGCAAGAACAAGCTGCACTCGGTCTGTGAAGAGGCCTCCTGCCCCAACCTGGCGGAGTGCTTCAACCACGGCACCGCCACCTTTATGATAATGGGCGCCATCTGCACCCGTCGCTGCCCCTTCTGCGACGTGGCCCACGGCCGCCCGCTGGCACTCGATCCGGAAGAGCCGAAGAAGCTGGCGCTGACCATCAAGGAGATGAACCTAAAGTATGTGGTGATCACCTCGGTGGACCGCGACGATCTGCGCGACGGCGGTGCCCAGCACTTCGCCGACTGCATTCGCGAGATCCGCGAGCACAGCCCGCAGACCCGCATCGAGATCCTGACCCCGGACTTCCGTGGCCGGATGGAGCAAGCGCTGGAGGTGTTCCGCGAGACCCCGCCGGACGTCTTCAACCACAACCTGGAAACCGCGCCGCGCATGTATCGCGTCGCCCGCCCGGGTGCCGACTACAAGTGGTCGCTGGAGCTGCTGCGCCGCATCAAGGAGATGCACCCCCACGTGCCGACCAAATCCGGTCTGATGATGGGCCTTGGCGAGACCAACGAAGAGATCGTCGAGGTACTCAAGGATCTGCGCGCTCACGGCGTCAATATGCTGACCCTGGGTCAGTATCTGCAGCCGAGCCGCCACCACCTGCCGGTCAAGCGCTACGTGCCGCCCGCAGAGTTTGACGAGCTGAAAGATGTCGCCATGGAGCTGGGCTTTACTCACGCCGCCTGTGGTCCTTTCGTTCGCTCCTCCTACCATGCTGATCTGCAAGCCAAGGGCGAAGAGGTCAAATGATCTCGCACGACAGAGAGGCCAAATAACCGCCTCCATCTCAATTAAAAAGAGCGCCCATTGGCGCTCTTTTTATTGGTATCACTGACCGTTGCAGCTGGATGTACTCATCAGCCGTGGTCGAAGATCCCCTGCTGATGCCAGCGTTGCAACTGGGCCAGCACCCGGGTCTCTCGCGCCGTCCACTGGGGACAGGGTCCCGCCAGCTGGGTCTTGTTGGTCTGCAGCGCTTCGTCGAGAGCAAACCAGCCGGGCACGAAGCCAAGGCGGATCTCGTAGGGCTGTGGCTGCGGGGCCACCAGCTGATCGCCAATCCGGCACAAGTAGTAGAGCGAGCGGATGCAGTAGGCATCGAACCCCGGCTCGCGGGCGGCGCGATATTCACGGGTCTCGCCAAGCAGGCCCCCCACTTCCCGCAGCTCGGCACCGCACTCCTCCAGCAGCTCGCGGGCCAGCGCCACATGGTGGCTCTCCCCCGCTTCAATGCCGCCCCCGGGGAACATCAGATCGCCGTTGACCAGGGAGTGAACGAGCAACAGCTCGTCGCCACGGGGCACCACGGCACGCACCGTGAGGCGCTCCAGGGTGCGGCCATCGGTACGTACCTCGCCATGAACGAAAGAGAGATCGAACGGATTGGGCCAGCAGCTGGCCGGAGAAAACGTCGTCATCACTGCCTCAGGGCCGATAGTTGCCATGCTGTAGCTGCTCGACAATTTCGGCAGCCCGCACATCGTAGCCATCCTGCTCGGTCTTGCTCAGGGTGTGGTAGATGCCAAAACGCTTGGCAGAGACCTCGGGGCTATCCTGAAACGACTCGCTCACCTTGCCCCACAGATAGGCCAGCCCATACTGTTTCTGGCCCATATAGAGGGTGCTGAGGGAGGTGAGCAGGCGGCTGTTCACCTTGTCCCCTTCCTGATAGAGGGAGAGGCCGTGCTGCAGGGTGGCAATGGCCTTTTCCGGGTCGCTCTTGGCGTAGATACCGCCGAGCGCCAGTTGAAGCTCGGGTTCATCCAGCGCCTTGGTGCCTTCCAGCGCCATAAACTGCTGACGAGCCAGCTCGCTGGTGTTGTTGGTCCAGTGCCAGAGCAGCAGGTAGGGATCTTGTGAATTGCGAGTCGCCGCATCGAGCTGGGCCAACTGATCCCCGGCCGCCAGCATACCCTCGACCCGTGGACTCTTCTGCTCGCGGGCATTCTTGTATTCAATGCTGGTGGAGCGCTCGGCACATTTGAGATAGCGCTCAAGGTTGCGCATCAGCTCATACTTGCGCCGATCCGTCCCCTCCTCCTTGAGATAGAAGCGACTGCGGATCACATCGGTACGCTCGTAGCGACACCAGCCATCGTCCACCAGATCCTGACAGAGCTCGGGATGATTGCCACAGATGTTGTGGAGCCGGTCGTCATTGCAGCCAGCCACGGCAAGGCCGACTGAAAGCATGATGAAGGTCTGTCGCAGGGGGAAATTGGCCATGGTTCACATCTTGTTGGTAACGCGGGTTGGTAACAACTGGCGCCTTTACGGGCCACCTCCGGCTAGCAAACCGGTTACATATCCATTACAATGCGCGCGCCATATAAGGCCGCGATTGCAGAATAATATAACGAAATATACACCCCTACACTGATCTGCATTCGACGAATTTTCTATTTACACCAACAACGTGAAATAAAGGATCTGGTCAATGACCCACGAGCACTACTTGCAAGCGTGGCAGGAGAGCCAGGAGCTCGCCGAAGCCATGCAGCCCTTGATTGGTCGCCTCTACCGACAACAAGGGGTCGAGATCACCCTCTACGGCCGCCCGCTGCAAAACGCCTCCACCATCGATATCCTCAAGGCCCACCGGGTCGTCCGCCGCCACCAGGGCGCTCCCCTCCCCATCCAGCAAAGCTTCCCCCTGCTTCAGGCCATCGTTGCCCTCAAACCCACCGCCGCCGAGGTTGACCTTGGCAAGCTGGCAGTCGGCTACTGGCAGGATCATCAGGATGAGGCGGGGATCGAGGACTATCTGCAAGCGCGACTGGCACCAGCCCTTGGCCGCAGCCAGATGCCGCAGCCGACCGACGTGGTGCTCTACGGCTTTGGTCGTATCGGCCGCCTGCTGGCCCGCCTGCTGATCGAGCGCACCGGCGCTGCCAATCCGCTGCGTCTGCGCGCCATCGTGGTACGCGGTGGTCGCGACGGGGATCTGGAAAAACGCGCCAGCCTGCTGCGCCGCGACTCGGTGCACGGCCCCTTCAATGGCTCCATCGAAGTGGATGTGGAGCGCAGCGCCATCATTGCCAACGGCACCTTCATTCAGGTGATCTACGCCAATAGCCCGGCCGACATCGACTACACAGCCTACGGCATTCACGATGCGCTGATCGTCGACAACACCGGCGTCTGGCGTGACGAGGCAGGCCTCTCCGAGCACCTGAAAGCGCGCGGTGCCGGCAAGGTGCTACTGACCGCCCCCGGCAAGGGGGAGATGAAGAACGTGGTGTTCGGGGTCAACCATGAGGTGATAGGCCCGGGTGACAGAATCATCTCCGCCGCCTCCTGCACCACCAATGCCATCACCCCGGTGCTCAAGGTAATGCAGGAGCGGTTCGGCATCCGCCACGGTCACGTGGAGACGGTCCACTCCTACACCAACGATCAGAACCTCATCGACAACTATCACAAAGGCGAGCGCCGCGGTCGCAGCGCAGCTCTCAATATGGTGATGACCAGCACCGGTGCCGCCAAGGCGGTGGCCAAGGCGCTGCCCGAACTCAAGGGCAAGCTGACCGGCAACGCCATCCGGGTGCCGACCCCCAATGTGTCGCTGGCGATTATCAATCTGTCGCTGGAGCAGGCCACCGATCGGGAGAGCCTCAACGCCTATCTGCAGCAGATGGCGCTAAGCTCGGCCCTCCATCGCCAGATCGACTTCAGCGCCAGTACCGAGCTGGTCTCCTCCGACATGGTAGGTTCCCGTTATGCGGGCATCGTCGACTCCCAGGCGACCATCGCCGAGGGGGATCACTGTGTGCTCTACGTATGGTATGACAACGAGTTCGGGTACAGTTGTCAGGTAGTGCGGGTGATGGAACAGATGGCTGGCGTTGTCCGCCAGGATCTACCGGCATAGCCCGATAGGGTCTACCTGCATGGCCCGCCAGGATCTGCCGGGCTGACCCCGAAGTTTATGGCTCAATAGTTCAAGGAGAGGTCGAATGTCGTTTCAACAGGGTGAGTTTTTGCAAGCAATCAGGCAGATGCCACAAGAGGTGTACGAGCGGCTCAAGACCGCAGTCGAGCTGGGCAAGTGGCCCGATGGCAAGCCCCTGACCGACGAGCAGAAGGCCACCTCCCTGCAAGCCGTGATGGCCTGGCAGGCGATGCACCTCGACAATCCCGAGCACATGAACATAGGTCGTGACGGCGAGATTGTGATGAAGAGCAAGAGCGAGCTCAAGCGTCAGTATCGCGATGAGGAAGAGATAGTCCGGGTCGACCTCAACCACTGAGCCTGACTCGGCAGGCCGCTCGCAGCGGCCACAACAGAGAGGGGAGCCATGATGGCTCCCCTCTTTTTTCCTATCGATGCCGGGTGACTCATCCCCTCATCCCCAACCCTTCTCCCACTAGGGGGAGAAGGGAGCAGGCTCGCACCTGCGCACAGTGAACGGGCCACCTGCCCACGCTCTTCATCGCAAGCCTCGCGGCCAACCGCACCTCGCTCTATCCCCTCTCCCGCCGGGAGAGGGTTAGGGTGAGGGCCGCATCGCTTAGGGAGTCAGCTCCCCGCGCAGGGACTGCTGCATCAGCTCGCGAATCCGGTGGGAGGGCAAGTCCTGACTCAACAGGAAGTGGAGCTTGGTGAGCGCCGCTTCGGCGGTCATGTCAAAGCCCGAGATCACCCCGGCCCGCGACAGGGCGTTGCCGGTGGCATAGCCACCCATGTTGACCTTGCCGTGCAGGCACTGGCTCAGGTTGACGATGATGACGCCGCGGGCCGATGCCTCGGAAAGCAGCGCCAGCATGGCCGGGTTCTGCGGCGCATTGCCAACCCCGAACGACAGCAGGATCAGCGCCTTCACCGGCTGTTGCAGGATATTGGCGATCACCTCGCTGGAGATCCCCGGATAGAGGGTCACCACGCCGATGGGCTGGGGGGTGATATCGTGCAGCACCAGCGGCCGCGCAGAGGGCACGCCCAGCTCACCCGCTTCCAGCGAGATGGCGATCCCGGCGTTGAGCAGCGGCGGATAGTTGGGGGAGTCGAAGGCGTGGAAGCCGTCGGCGTGCACCTTCTTGCTACGGTTGCCGCGATAGAGCTGATTGTTGAAGAACAGCGTCACCTCGTGGATCGGGTAGTTGGCCGCGATGTAGAGGGCGTTGAGCAGATTCTGCTGGCCGTCGGAGCGCAGCTCGGCCAGCGGGATCTGGGAACCGGTGATGATGACCGGCTTGTGCAGATCTTCCAGCATGAAAGAGAGCGCCGAGGCGGTGAACGACATGGTGTCGGTGCCATGCAGGATCACGAAGCCATCGTATTTCTCGTAGTTGTCGCGAATGTCTTCGGCGATGCGCTGCCAATCCGCCGGGGTCATGTCGGAGGAGTCGATGAGGGGCGCATATTCGTGGATATGGTAATCCGGCATCTCGGGGCGGTGGAACTCGGGCATCCGCGCCAGACAGTCTTCCATAAAGCCCGCCATCGGCACGTAGCCGTGATCGGAACGCTGCATCCCAATGGTGCCGCCTGTGTAGGCAATGTAGATAGACTTCTTCACACCCTCTCCTCTTGATGAAGTGAACACCGCCGGAATATGAACCATGTCGGGGTGAACCACAATGTCAACGCCCGCCAGCGCCTCTGCGTGCAGCGGAAACCGGCGAATTATAGAGACTGGCGCCCCAAATGACAGCCGTTCCATGCACCCTTTTCGGCTTTTCTGCCCTCTACCTACATAGTGTTAAATATCACAATAAACCACTAAAACGAGCATTAATACGACAAAGATGGAATTAAACGATGCTTTTTGCTACAATCCGCCGGATTTTACTAAAATCTCATCTGGATGCCTGAGCATTTCAGGCCCGCACAAGCCCCATCTTTCCTGGGGCGGGGAGATGTTTCCCCTTCTTTGCTGGCACATAAGCCACACTGTTTTCATCCCGGCTGAATCTGTAAGTCTTTTGCTATGAAAGACACAGCCAATCAACATGGGAGTACTGAATGTTACAACTTGATTCCTACGCAACGCTGGTCGCTGCCACTCTGGTATTGCTGCTTGGCCGGGTGTTGGTTACCCGAGTCGGGCTGCTGCGTACCTTCAACATCCCCAAACCGGTAGCCGGCGGCCTGGTGGTCGCGCTGGTACTGCTGCTGCTGCGCTCCACCCTGCAGATGGAGCTGCAATTTGATACCAGCCTGCAAACCCCGCTGATGCTGGCCTTCTTCGCCTCCATCGGTCTCTCCGCCGATCTCGCCAGCCTGAAACGCGGCGGCAAGGCGGTGGTTACCTTCCTGATGGTGGTCACCGGCCTGCTGCTGGTGCAAAACAGTCTGGGTGTCGGTCTGGCGACCCTGCTCGGTCTGGATCCCCACATGGGGCTGCTGGCAGGCTCCATCACTCTCTCCGGCGGCCACGGCACCGGGGCGGCCTGGAGCGCAACCTTCTCCGAGAAGTACGGCGTGCAATCCGCCGCTGAGCTCGCCATCGCCTGTGCCACTTTTGGTCTGGTGCTGGGCGGCCTGATCGGTGGCCCGGTCGCCCGCTATCTGGTGAAGAAAGTGCAGGTGCCCGGTGAGGAGCACAATCAGGATGAGGCCCCCCAGGGCTTCGAAATGCCGGATATGGAGCGCCCCCTCACCACTTTCAGCGTCATCGAGACGCTGGCGCTGATCGCCATCAGCCTCAAGGGCGGCGAGCTGCTCTCTGCTTCCCTCAAAGGGGGCGCCTTCGAGCTGCCGATCTTTGTCTGCGTGCTGTTTGTCGGCGTGCTGCTGCGCAACGTCCTGACCCTGCTGAACTGGCATGAGGTGAGCGATCGCGAGGTCTCCCTGCTGGGCAACGTCAGCCTGTCGCTGTTCCTCGCCATGGCACTGATGAGCCTGAAATTGTGGGATCTGGCCAGCCTGGCGCTGCCCATCTTCATTCTGCTGGCCGCCCAGACCGTGGCGATGGCGCTCTACGCCATCTTCGTCACCTTCCGGGTGATGGGTAAAAATTACGATGCGGCCGTACTGGCAGCAGGTCACTGCGGCTTTGGCCTCGGGGCCACCCCGACCGCGATTGCCAACATGCAGGCCATCACCCAGCGCTTCGGTCCCTCCCACCTGGCGTTTCTGGTAGTGCCCATGGTGGGGGCCTTCTTTATCGACATCATCAACGCCATGGTGATCAAGCTGTTTATGGCGATGCCATTCCTGTAATTCCCTTTCCGTCAGACGTATATGATCAGAGCCCACCTTTCGGTGGGCTCTTTGTTTGTTCTCTACTCGCCAGCTGACGCAGGCAGAACCGGGGCTCGTATCCGCCATCAAGGTGACCCGCGAGCAACCCGGACTACCCGGAATCCCCACATCCCGCACTCCACCGAACAACAAAAAGCCCCGCACTCGACAGAGGGCGGGGCTTGTTTATGTCAGCCGGAACAGGCCGTGAGTTGCACCTTACAGGATAAAGGTCGACACCTGCTGGTTAAGGTCTGCAGCACGCCCTTTGAGGCTGTGGGCCTGATCCAGATCGCGCATGGCGGCGGCGGTGATCTCGTCACTCACATCCTTGATGGCGGTGGTGTTCTGGGTGATCTCGCCGGTCACCTGGGTCTGCTCCTCGGCGGCAGTGGCGATCTGACCCGCCATGTCGGAGATGAGGGAGATGGCGCTGGTGATCTCTTCCAGTGCGCGTACCGCCTGATCCGCATCCTGCACGCTGTTGTCCGCCAGCCCCTGACTGGTCTGCATCAGGCTCACCGCGCGGGCAGTGGTCTGTTGCAGGGTCTCGATGGTGGACTGGATCTGCTGGGTGGAGTCCTGAGTACGGCGCGACAGCACACGCACCTCGTCAGCCACCACCGCAAAACCACGCCCCTGCTCACCGGCACGGGCCGCTTCGATGGCCGCGTTCAGTGCCAGCAGGTTGGTCTGCTCGGCAATCCCCTGAATGGTGGAGAGAATGCTGGTGATCGCCTGCGCGTGACGGCTCAGCTCGCCGATCACCTCGGTCGCCTGCCCCACCTCTTCGGCCAGACCATTGATGGACTGGCGGGTCTTGTTGACCAGCATCTTGCCCTGCTCACTGCTCTGGGCAGATTGCTGGGCAGCGGCGGCGGTGTTCTCGGCGTTACCGGCGATCTCCATGGTGGCGCTCGCCATCTCGGTGACCGCAGTGGCGACCATGGTCACCTCCTGCTGCTGACGCTGCAGCTCGTCCACCGCGGCCTGGTTGGTCACCAGACTGCGCTCGGCATCGGCGTTCAGCTCGTTGGCCAGCTGGCGGATATTGCCGATCAGCTGATGCTGACTGCCGACGAAACGGTTGAAGCTGTTGGCCAGTTGGCCCACTTCGTCGTTGGCGTCGATCTTGATGCGCTGGGTCAGATCGCCGTTACCATCGGCAATGCGGGCCAGCGCCTGGGAGACCTTGGTGAGCGGGCCAAGCAGCATGCTGACCAGCCAGGAGATAGCGAGGATGCTGCCCACCAGCACCAGTAGCGCCATCCCCAGCTGGGTCATCAGCAGGGAGGAGAGCGGCGCTTCCAGCGCGGCCTTGTCCAGCACCAGCACAAGTTCCCAATCCGTGTCGGGGATATCAGCCGCCCACAGCAGCTTGTCGCGACCTTCGTTGTCGAAGTAGGCCGGCACCAGCTCCTTGCTCGACTTGCTCTGCTCGATCAGCGCGTTGGTCAGATCGTTGTCGATCTCGCTGGCCGGTTTCATCGCCTTGGCAGCATCCTTGTAGGCGATGATGGTGCCATCCTTGTGCATCATGATGGCGAAACCGTCGGCAGGCAGCTGCATCTTGGTCACGTCTTCCACTAGCGAGGCGATGGAGAGGTCACCACCGACTACCCCGCCAGCAACCGGCTGGGCCAGGGTCACCACCATGATGTTGTAAGCCACATCGAGATAGGGTTTGGTGACAATCAGGCCACCTTTGCTCATCGCCTCCTGATACCAGCCGCGGGAGCGCGGGTCATAGCCATCGCGGTTGATGGAGGGATCGGAGTCATTCATCTTGCCACTGCTCTCACCGAAATAGGTGAGCTGGAAACGGCCGGAAACTTGTGCCTGTTGCAAGGCATTGAGGGGTTCGGCACCGGCTTTGTTGCCGAGCGCCTGGATCACGTCGCGACGGGCGGCGAGCCAGTCGCTGACACGCTCGGCCTGCTGGGTACCCAGCCGTTGCAACTGCTCCTGGCTGCCTTGCAGCAACAGGGATTTCTGGCTGCTATAGCTCTGCCAGGAGAGCAACAAAATCACCAACGAAAGGGCGATCACCACTGACAACAGTATCTTCTGCTTGAGTGACAGGTTTTTCATCATGTGTTCTTCTTATTGAGGTGAGGAGCGGGTTTTTCCCTAAATTGCACAACACTACACGTAGTCATTAGCGACCCGAATGGCCAAAACTGAACCTGAAAATGGGTCTGCGGGCGATATTTTCTACCGAGGTGGAGAAAAGTGCACCAGAAATTGACGGCATGAGCCGCACAAACCAAGGCAACCCTGTTTATTCCTTCCACAATTGGCTAGAATATCCCGTTTTTAAATCACATCGACCCTGAGAGTTTTCACGATGTTCGAAGTTAATCCCGTATTAAATAAACTTAAGGAGCTGTCTGAGCGGACCGAGCTTCTTAGGGGGTACCTTTGACTATGACGCCAAGAAAGAGCGTCTAGAAGAGGTCAACGCCGAGCTGGAACAGCCGGACGTATGGAATGAACCCGAGCGCGCACAGGCGCTGGGCAAAGAGCGCGTTGCGCTGGAAAACGTGGTCGGCACCATCGACACCCTGACCCAGGGCGTGGATGACGTCGAGATGCTGGTGAGCCTGGCCGTGGAAGGAGAAGACGAAGAGACCTTCAACGAAGCCATCGCCGAATCCGAACAGCTGGAAGCCAAGCTGGTGGATCTCGAGTTCCGCCGCATGTTCTCCGGTCAGCACGACGGCTCCGACTGCTATATCGACATCCAGTCCGGCTCCGGTGGTACCGAAGCGCAGGATTGGGCCAACATGGTACTGCGCATGTACCTGCGCTGGGGCGATGCCCACGGCTACAAGCCCGAGCTGATTGAATGCTCCGAAGGCGACGTGGCTGGCATCAAATCCGCCACCATCAAGTTCACCGGCGAATATGCATTCGGCTGGCTGCGTACCGAAACCGGCGTTCACCGTCTGGTTCGCAAGTCCCCGTTCGATTCCGGTGGCCGCCGTCACACCTCCTTCTGTTCTGTGTTCGTCTACCCCGAGATCGATGACGATATCGATATCGAGATCAACCCGGCGGATCTGCGGATCGACGTCTACCGTGCCTCCGGTGCCGGTGGTCAGCACGTTAACCGAACCGAATCCGCGGTGCGTATTACCCACGTTCCGACCGGTGTCGTGGTACAGTGCCAGAACGACCGTTCCCAGCACAAAAACAAAGACCAGTGTATGAAGCAGCTGAAAGCCAAGCTCTACGAGCTGGAAATTCAGAAGCAGAACGCTGAGAAACAAGCCCTGGAAGAGACCAAGTCTGATATCGGTTGGGGCAGCCAGATCCGTTCCTATGTGCTGGATGACTCCCGTATCAAGGATCTGCGCACCGGCGTCGAAACCCGTAATACCCAATCGGTGCTCGACGGTGACTTGGACAAGTTTATCGAAGCCAGCCTGAAATCAGGTCTGTAAACAAGCAGGAATCACCATGTCTGAACAAACCATCACTCCGGAAGTCGACCAAACTCTCGAACTCAACAACGAGATGACCGAGCGTCGTTCCAAGCTGGCCGCCCTGCGCGCCCAGGGTAATCCTTTCCCCAACGACTTCCGTCGCGACAGCCTCTCTGGCGATCTGCACGCAGAGTTCGACGACAAAAGCGCCGAGGAGCTGACGAGCCTGGGTAAACGGGTGAAGATTGCCGGTCGCATCATGACCCGCCGGATCATGGGCAAGGCTTCTTTCGCCACCCTGCAGGACATGGCCGGCAAGATCCAGGTCTACGTCACCCGTGACGACCTGCCGGAAGGTTTCTACAACGAGCAGTTCAAGAAGTGGGATCTGGGCGACATCGTGGGTGTCGAAGGTACCCTGTTCAAGACCCAGACCGGTGAGCTCTCCGTTCACGTTTCCGATATCCGCCTGCTGACCAAGGCGCTGCGTCCGCTGCCCGAGAAGCACAAAGGCCTGACCGACCAGGAAGCTCGCTGCCGCCAGCGCTACCTGGATCTGATCGCCAACGAAGAGTCCCGCAAGACCTTCATGATCCGCACCCAGGTGGTTGCCGGTATCCGCAAGTTCTTCAACGAAAAGCGCTTCATGGAAGTGGAAACCCCGATGATGCAAGTCATCCCGGGTGGTGCCTCCGCGCGTCCGTTCGTCACTCACCACAATGCGCTGGACATCGACATGTACCTGCGTATCGCTCCGGAGCTCTACCTGAAGCGTCTGGTGGTCGGTGGTTTCGAGCGTGTCTACGAGATCAACCGCAACTTCCGTAACGAAGGTATCTCGGTTCGTCACAACCCCGAGTTCACCATGATCGAGTTCTACATGGCCTACGCCGACTACATCGATCTGATGGACCTGACCGAAGAGCTGCTGCGCACCCTGGCGCAGGACATTCTGGGCGACACCAAGATCCGTTACGCCAAAGAGGGCGAAGAGGGCCTGACCATCGATTTCGGTCAGCCGTTCCAGCGCCTCACCATGGTCGAGTCCATCCTGAAGTTCAACCCGGATGTAACTCTGGACGATCTGGCTACCCTCGAGAGCGCCAAGGCCGTTGCCAAGCGTCTGCACATCGAGCTGATGAAGGGTTGGGAGCTGGGCCACGTGATCACCGCGATCTTCGAAGAGACCGTGGAGCACATGCTGCTGCAACCGACCTTCATCACCGAGTACCCGGCTGCCGTATCTCCGCTGGCCCGCCGCAACGACGTGAACCCGGATGTAACCGACCGCTTCGAATTCTTCATCGGTGGCCGCGAGCTGGCCAACGGCTTCTCCGAGCTGAACGATGCAGAAGACCAGGCCAAGCGCTTCCAGGATCAGGTTGATCAGAAAGAAGCTGGCGACGACGAAGCCATGTTCTACGACGCCGACTTCGTCACCGCGCTGGAACACGGCCTGCCGCCGACTGCCGGTCAGGGTATCGGTATCGACCGTCTGGTCATGCTGTTCACCAACAGCCACACCATCCGTGACGTCATTCTGTTCCCGGCCCTGCGTCCGCAGAAGTAAGGCCCACAGAAGCCAGCTAAATCCCTTGGGTCAATCCCGAGCGTGATAGCCAATAAACACGCCCCGCAACTGCGGGGCGTTTTTCTATCTCCTTTACCGCCAAATCACTTTATAAATTCAATAATGGAATAAAGAAGATATTTTTATTCTTTGTTGTTAGCCAACACGCCCTTTAATCTGGCCAAAAATCAGACCATGGAAGACGCGTGTGATGCAATTGAAGGATTCCCCATTCAACCTCTCCCCTCTCTCTGACGAGCAGCAACGTCAGCTGGGTCAGGTACTCTCGACCCTCAATACCCAGCAACTGGCCTGGGTGAGCGGATATCTCTACGGCCTCTCCCAGACCGGTCACCAAAGCGTTGCAGCCAGCGCTGCCGTGGCTGCGCCCAGCAGCAACCTGACCATTCTCTACGGCTCCCAGACCGGCAACGCCAAAGGTGTCGCCAGTGCCATCAAGGCGCAGGCAGAGGCCCG
>NZ_JBFODV010000051.1:0-26293 GCF_040908495.1 Aeromonas sp. R1-1
TCGGGTCAGGCGGGTCTGCTCCAGCCCGGCCAGATTCTCGAGCAAGGCGGTGGTGGCCGGTGTCGGGCACTCCCGGGCCAGATGGCTCAGCTCGCCCACCAGTTGCTCTTCCCAGCGGCACACCTGAGTGACGATATCCTGGGTCTGGACTGATGCTGGCAGCTCGAAGCGGGTAATGGCCGGCAGCATATCCTCGCTGAAACTCTGGTTCAGCCAGGTCTCCCTGATCGCCTCTCCCAGCTGAGCGGCATATTCGTGCAGATGGGCACTGGCCGCATCCTCACGCCCTTGCAGATAGACCAGCAACATCCGGCTACGTTCGCTGTCCACCTGACTGGTCAAACGCCCGTAACAGAGTCCGAGCTGGTGATGAACCTGCTCAAGATAGTGCAGCAACTCTTTGATCTGTTGGAATCTCATCGCACTGCCCTCCATGCTTGTCGACAACATCAGTATAAAAAACCGGCGCCACCGACCCAATCCCTATCCGTGCCCCCCTTGCGCTACATCAAGGTTGACGCCGACAAAGTGGCTGCCAGGTGCTCCGGTCACGAATAGGGAACGATTTGTGCAGCAATTTGTGTAACGATGGAGGAGCATTAAGCTAGACAGCAGATGTGAACAGAAACGAGCTAACACACTAATAAAACCAGCCCTTACCGTGTATAAACCATCTTTAATTCGGTTATACGCCACAGGGACGAAACAGGATCTGGAAGAGCAACAATACCATTCTGATCGTTATCCGCCTGACAGAAATCCTTATCACTTTTTTAGACGTCTAGACGTAAAAACATGCGTTGACATGGCCATCCAGACATCTTAGCATCATCCTCCATGATGACAGAGTAACCCAGTGGAACCTCTGCCCAATTTCCCCGCCTGTAGCGCCCTGTGCTTTAAGGCTGTTAGCACGGAAGAATCCATGATTAAGTTGATCGGTCTCAACAAAGTCTACGGTACAGGCAGTGACGCCGTGCACGCCCTGCGTGATGTGAGTCTGCATGTACCCCAAGGCAAAATTTTCGGGGTGATCGGTGCCTCCGGTGCCGGCAAGAGTACCCTCATTCGTTGTGTCAACCTGCTGGAGCGCCCGACAGAGGGTCAAGTCATCGTTGATGGCCAGGATCTGGTCGCCCTGAGCGAACGGGATCTGACCCAGGCTCGCCGCCAGATCGGGATGATTTTCCAGCACTTCAACCTGCTTGCCTCCCGCACCGTGTTTGCCAACATCGCCTTTCCACTGGAGCTGGCAGGCTGGAGCAAAGAGAAGATCCAGCAACGGGTTGCCGAGCTGCTGGCACTGGTCGGGCTGGAAGCCCGTGCCCAGGCCTATCCGTCCGAGCTTTCCGGCGGTCAGAAGCAGCGCGTCGCCATTGCCCGCGCACTGGCTCCGGCCCCCAAGGTACTGCTCTGCGACGAGGCCACCTCGGCCCTCGACCCGCAGACCACCCGCTCGATCCTGACCCTGCTCAAGGAGATCAACGTCAAGCTGGGGCTCACCATCCTGCTCATCACCCACGAGATGGATGTGGTGAAGGGGATCTGTGACGAAGTGGCCATCATCAGCGACGGCCGCCTGATCGAACAGGGCGAAGTGGCTTGGTTCTTCAGCAATGCCAAGACCCAGCTGGCCCGTGACTTCATCCACTCCACCATCCATCTGGAGGTACCGCAGGAGTATCAGGATCGGATGAGCAGCGAGCGGGTGCCGGGCAGCTACCCGCTGGTGAAGCTTGGCTTTACCGGCAGCACGGTCGATACGCCGCTGATCTCCGAGGCAAGTCGCCGTTTCAATATCGACATCAGCATTCTGAGCGCGGACATCGAGTACGCCGGTGGCGTCAAATTCGGTTTCCTGCTGGCCGAGCTGTTCGGGGATGAAGCCCAATGCGAGGCGACCCAGCAGTTCCTTATCGACAACCACATTCAGCTGGAGGTAATGGGTTATGTCCGAAGCCATGATTAATCTGCTCATCACGGCCCTGGGCGACACCCTGATCATGGTGTTTGCCTCCGCTCTGTTCGGCTGCCTGCTGGGTCTGCCGCTCGGCGTGGCACTGCACGTGACCAAGGCGGGCCAGATCCTGGCCAACCCCTTGCTCAACCGTACTCTGGGTATGGTGGTCAACGTGGGTCGCTCGGTGCCCTTTATCATCCTGCTGGTCGCCATCATTCCGCTAACCCGGCTGATTGTCGGCACCAGTATCGGCACCATCGCCGCCATCGTGCCGCTGACTGTCGGCTGCATCCCTTTCATCGCCCGTCTGGTAGAAGGGGCCCTGATGGAAGTGCCGGACGGCCTGCTGGAAGCGGCCAAGGCGATGGGCGCCAAGCCGCTGCAAATAATCACCAAGGTGCTGCTGCCCGAGGCTCTGCCCGGCATCCTCAACAGCGTCATCATTACCCTCGTCACTCTGGTGAACTACTCGGCCATGGCCGGAGCCATCGGTGGCGGTGGTCTGGGGGATGTGGGTATTCGTTATGGTTATCAGCGCTTCGACCCGACCGTCATGCTGGTGACCGTGGTTATCCTGGTAGTACTGGTTCAACTTATCCAGAGCGCGGGTGAGCGCCTGGTCAACAAATGTGATCATCGTTAATCGTCGATTTCTGACAGGAGGTTTTATGAAATTTGGCATCAAATCCGTTGCAGCTGCCCTGCTGGCTGGTCTGGTTCTGGCCGGTTGCGGTCAAAAAGAAGAGAGCAAGGTTCTGAAAGTGGGCGCTATTGCCGGCCCGGAGACCGAACTGGTTGAAGTGGCTGCCAAGGTAGCCAAAGAGAAATACGGTCTGACAGTCGAGGTGGTCAACTTCTCCGACTACGTCACCCCGAACGTGGCGCTGAACGATGGCAGCATCGACGTCAACGCCTTCCAGCACAAACCCTATCTGGATGCGCAGGTGCGTGATCGCGGCTTCAAGCTAGTGCCGGTTGGCAACACCTTCGTCTACCCGATTGCCGGTTACTCCAAGAAGATCAAGGCGCTGAGCGAGCTGCAAGATGGCGCCCAGATCGCGGTACCGAACGATCCGACCAACCTGGGTCGCTCCCTGATCCTGCTGGCCAAACAGGGTCTGATCACCCTGAAGGATGGCGCCGGTCTGGAAGCCACCGTGCTGGATATCGCCAGCAACCCGCGCAACTTCAAGATTGTGGAACTGGAAGCAGCCCAACTGCCGCGCTCGCTGGAAGACGTGGACTTGGCCATCATCAACAACACCTTCGCCGGCCAGATTGGTCTGACCCCGACCGAGAACGGCCTGTTTGTTGAAGACAAAGAGTCCCCGTACGTCAACCTGATCGTCGCCCGCGACAACAACAAGGATGACGAGAAGGTCAAACAGTTCGTACAAGCTTTCCAGACCGATGATGTCTACAAGAAAGGTCTCGAGCTGTTCAAAGGCGGCCTGGTAAAAGGTTGGTAATTGCTCACTCGGCAAAAAAGGCCACGCAATGCGTGGCCTTTTTTATTGGCGCCGCTATCATATCCGCGAGCACGGCAACACGAACATACTCATAACATGAAAAAATGGTATCTGGCCTACTGCAAGCCAAAAGAAGAGGCCCGCGCCCGCGCCCACCTCGATGCCCAGGGTATCGAATCCTATTACCCCATGGTGGAGATCGAGAAGCTGCGCCGGGGCAAGCGAGTTCCGGTACGGGAACCCATGTTCCCCAACTATCTGTTTATCTTCGTTGATTTGGAAGAGGTGACACCGGTCACCCTGAAATCGACCCGCGGCATCAGCCGGATCATCCACTTTGGCAGTGAATGGACCCCCATCAGCAGCAAGCTGGTCTATCAGCTGATGAGTCGCGATGACAGCGATGAGGCGAGAGCCAGCTACGCCAACCTGCCCATCACTGGTGACAAGGTATTGATTGAAGAGGGGCCGCTTGCCGGCTTCGAAGCCATCTATATGGAGCCGGATGGAGAGAAACGTGCGATTTTGCTGGTCAGCCTGCTCAACCGGGAGACTACCAGCAGCTTCGACAACCACACCTTCAGACGTCTGGACTAAGCCCATGGGCCAGACGGCCCGGTGAATGGCAATAGCAATGGCGGGATACTCCCGCCATCTCACGCATCACGATCAAAGCGGGCGATGACCGCCTTCAGCTTGCCGGTATCACCAGCCAGTCTGGCTACGATCTGCTCCCCCTGCTGACTGCGCTGACAGGATTGCCGACTGAGCGCGGCAATGTCGTCGACCGTCCCGGATACCTCGGCGGCCACCCGCGACTGCTGCTCGGTTGCCACCGAAATGGCCTCCAACTGGCCCGACAGCGACTGCACCAGCTCGTTCATGGCACTCAGGGTATCGGTCACCAATCCAACAGCATCCCGCCCTTGATCTACCAACCGGGTACCGCTGCTGACGGTACTTACCGTCTGGCGAGTCTGCTGGGAGATGGCCGCAATAGTCTGGCTGATCTCGGCGGTTGATTGATGGGTGCGGGTCGCCAGCTGACGCACCTCATCGGCCACCACCGCAAAACCGCGCCCCTGCTCGCCTGCCCGAGCCGCCTCGATCGCCGCATTGAGGGCCAGCAGGTTGGTCTGCTCCGCAATGGTGGCGATCACCTCGGTGATCTGCCCCACCTGTTCACTCTGATGCGCCAACAGCCCCATGGCCTCGTTGGCCTGTCCAATCATGGCGGCAATCTGCTGCATGGTATCGCTCATTCGCGTCAGCGCGGCCTCTCCCTGACGGGTCTGCTGCCGCACCTGATGGGCTCCATCCGCCACACCGGCAATGTTGCCAGCCACATCACGAGCACTCACCGACATCTGATCGATAGCCGCCGCCACCGCATCGACCCGCTGATCCTGCTCCGTCAGATCCGCCACTATGGCTCTGGTGGTGCTGCCCACATCGAGACAGGCCACCTCGACCTGCCCCACTGCCCCCTGCAACTCCCCGACCAGATGATGTAACTGGGCAGACATCCGGTTGATGGAACCGGTCAACTCTCCCAACTCATCCTGCCCTGTGATTGGCAAGGGCTCGGCCGCCAGCCGGCCATCCGCAACCTGCCCCGCCCGGGTCACCAGACAGGCAATGTCACGGGTCAGACGGCGACTAAAGAGCCAGGCGACTACCATACCAAGCACGATGGCGCTGCCGGTAGCCAACAGCAGAGTCTGGTTGATGGCCCTCCCGGCTCCGGTCATCTGCGCTGAAATCTGATCCACCTCGGCACGGGTTTTCCCCACCTGCTGGACCAACTGCTCGCTGAGGCTGGACTGCATCGGCTCGATGTCGGTGGCCATCAGGTAGTTTGCCTGATCCCAATCCGGTGCCTGGCGCTTCTCGATCACCTGTCCCACCAGCTCGGAGAAGGGGGTCGCCATCTCTTCAAACAGCTGCCAGAGGCTCTGCTGGGTGTCGGTAAAGAGCGCGGCTTGCTGTTTAACCTCAGCCACCCGCTGCTGATGAAACTGGTAGTAATCCTGATACTTGCTGCGGTATTCGGGGTCGCCTGAGATGAGAAAATCCCGCAGGGCTGAGAGGGCGTTGGCGAGGCTGTTGTAGGCATCCCCCACCTGTTTGAGCAGCATGCGGCGATCGCCGGAGAGTTGATCCTGCGGAGTGCCAACTTCTTCATTGGCAAAGGATTGCAACTGATCGAGCGCCGCCTCCGCCAGCGGCCCCGCCTCTTGCAACATCAGGGTGTGAGCGGGCAGATTCTCTTCGCTCTGGGCTATGGTCCACACCTTCTCCTGATGGCTTTTGAAGGTCTCGAGAGACTTGGCAATCGCCGGACTGAAGGCCTGATGGGCAATGGCCTGCCAGGCCGACTCCCACTCCTGCTTGAGGCGGGAAGCCTGAGCCGGATCCTTGCCGAGGATCAGATAGCCACGCAAGGCAGAAACGGTGGCAACCAGTGCCTTCTGGCTCGCCTCATCCCGCTGCAAAGCGGGCAGCGCCTGCTCCAGCAGGGTGTGTTGGGCCTGATTGATCTGGGTCAGCCGGTAATAGACCAGCGTGGAGGAGAGCAGGATCAGCAGGTTGATAAAACCGAAGCTGAGCAGCAACTTACTTGAAATTTTCATGAACATCCTTGTTCAAACGAGGGATCCAGCCAACAGAATCAGATAGATATCAGTGTAGGCAATCTATCTTGCCAAGTCCGGTGCCAATTAGCCAATTCACTGCGTGGCATCGGGCGGGCAGAGAAAAATCCCTGACAAAGGTCGCAACCGAGTTGGGCCAGCACTCGCCAGGTCGCCTCATCTTCTACCCCTTCCGCCACCGACTTCAGCCCCAGCTTGCGGGCCAACTCGATACTGGACTCGATGATAGCCAAACGTGACGGATCGGCATGGCAGCGATCGACAAAGGAGCGCTCCAGCTTGAGTTCGGTGAACGGCAACAGTGCCAGCTGCTGCATTGAGGAGTAGCCGGTACCAAAATCATCGATGGAGAGGCCAAAGCCATGCATCCTTAGCCGGGTCAGCACCTCCAGAGACTTGCCCAGATCCTGCACGAATGCGCTCTCGGTCACCTCGAGGGTGATGAGCTCAGGATTGATACTCCAGCGCTTGCACTGTTCAATCAATAAGTTGCAAAGATCCCCTTCAATGAGTGAGGTGGTGGAGAGGTTCATCGACAGATTGAGTGACAACCCGGTTTCCTCCCATAAATGACCATCACTCAGAGATTTGCTGATGATCACCTCGGTCAACGGATCGATAAGCCCGTTGCTCTCCGCCAGTGAAATAAAACGCCCGGGAGGGATCAGGCCAAACTCGGGGTGTTGCCAGCGGGCCAACGCCTCCATCCCGACCCACTCGCCGGATGCAAAACTCACCTTGGGCTGATACCAGGGCAGCAGTTGATCTTGCTCGATCGCCCGACGCAACTCATCGAGTCCTATTCTGTGCCCCTCTTCCTCCCTGACGGGTTCCTGCCGGGGTGACCAAGCCTGGATAAGCAGCTGGAGCTGCTGCGGCGTTGAGGGTTTCTCTATGCGACCAAGCACCTGCAAGCCATAAGCGGTACTCATACGCAATACGGCTTCTACCACATCCCCCTCAAGCGCGCTGGAGAGGATAATACCGCCCTGAAAACCACCCAGCGACAGGCGGCGCAACAGCGCCATGCCATCCATTCCGGGCATTCGCAGATCGCAAAACAGGATATCGACGTTGTGTTGCTGGCTAAGCGCCAATGCCTCGACACCATCAACCGCTTCCAGCAGATTCTGGTAACCCAGGCTGCGGATCTGGTGCAGCAGCGCCTTGCGCTGAAATCCATGGTCTTCCACGACCATGATGACCAACTCATGTTGTGCTTTTTTCATCGAGCCATAATCCAATGTCGTGGGTAATCGCCGTCATCAGCCTCTGCACTGTGCTGACCAGATCGTCGAGTTCGTCGAGCCGCTTCAATCGCGCTGCCGATTCCAGCATGGCGGCCTGACTGGCAAGCTCCTCCAACCCGACCATTCGGGCAGCCCCCTTGATCCGGTGGGCGGTCTCGACCAAGGCGCTGGCATCATGACAAATCAGCGCTGCCATCATGGCCTCGCCATCCTGCCGGTTGGAATCGAGATACTCCACCGCCATGGCTCGCGCGGTCAGCTCGTCACCAAACAGCGCCAACCAGCGCTCAGCCTGCATGCCTGTAGCCCCAACAACGGGCGCAACCGCGCTTCTGGTTGGCGTCCTCTCTGCCAGCCAATGGGCCAGCATCTGGCGCAAGATATCCAGCGGGTAGGGCTTCAGTAACATGTCACTCATGCCTACCTCTACCATACGAGCACTCGCCTCTTCCGACGTATCTGCCGTTACCCCTATGATGGGGGCCGTCACTCCCGCAGCCCGCAGCGCCTTGGTCAGAGCATAACCATCCATCACCGGCATATGGCAATCAGTCAGCAGCATCGAGAATTGCTGTCCCTGCCAGGCCCGCAGAGCCTTCTCGCCATCTTCCACAACCTGAGCCTCGATACCAAGAATGGCCAACTGCCGTGCCAGCAAGGCACGATTGACCGGATGATCATCGGCCACCAGTACTTTGCCACCCAGCTTCTCTGCAAGCGCAGGGAGGATTGGTGTGACCCGCTCCTGCAGCAATTCGTGGCAGCTCTCCAGCAGAAGATCCGGATAGAGAGGAGATAGACCCAGGCGCCACCATTTCTGTTCACCAATCCGACCTCGTAACGCCTCATCGGGTGACGCTATGATCCCCTTCAGCGCAGAGTGTTGCAGCCAGCTTTGCCATTCCCCCCCCAGCGCTTGCTCAAGCCACCGTTGATCGGCCAACAGCAACCCCTCCAGTGAGCGACTGAGCTCATTGGCCCCCAAGTACCTGAGCTTGGCCCCCTGCCGTACCATGGCCGCTTCGAGGTTGGTGTCATCGCTGAAGAACCACCATTCTGTGTCAGCCAGAGCTGGGGGATCCCACTGCGGATAGGTTAACGGCACGGTAAAACGGAAGCTGGAGCCCTCTCCTGCCTTGCTGGTCAGTGTCAGTGCCCCCCCCATTTTGCATACCAACTGCTCACAGATTGCCAACCCCAGTCCGGTGCCACCAAAACGACGGTTGATATCTGACTCCACCTGCTCAAAAGGCGTGAACAGCAGCGCCTGCTTCTCTTCGGCGATCCCGATGCCGGTGTCACTGACACTGATGGTCAATTGCTCGCTCAGGTAGCTGACCCGGATAGTAATCCCCCCTTGTTCGGTAAACTTCACCGCATTGTTGAGCAGGTTGGAGATGACCTGACCGATACGCACCCCATCGATGTCGGCCCAGTCCGGCACATGATGCTCCCACTCCAGCACCACGTTGAGCCCCTTGTTATGAGCCAGTGTCGCATGGCCACGAATGGCATCGCAGATCACCGTTTGCAACCGGCTGCTCTGGTAATTCAACTGCAACTGACCCGCTTCTATCTTGGAGAAATCGAGGATGTCATTGACCAGATAGAGCAGGTTGTTGGTCGAGGTGACCACATTGCGCACCATAAAACGCTGGTCGTCGTTGAGCTCGCTCATTTGCAGCAATTCGAGCATGCCATGCATGCCTGAAATGGGTGTTCGTAGTTCATGGCTCATGGTTGCCAAAAAGCGACTGCGAGCCTGCATCGCCTGCTCGGCATAGGCGCGAGCTTCGCGCAGCTCGTATTCCTGTTGCTTGAGGGCAGTGATGTCCTGAATGACCCCATTGAGGATCAGTGCCTGCTGCCCCTGTCTGACAAAGTTGCCACGCACTTGCAGATAACGGTCTCCATCAGGCCGCTCCACCTTGACCTCCAGGTCGAGGGGGGCCAGGGTCTCGGCATGGTTGGCCACCTTGCTGACAAACTCCTGCAGGGCCTGTTCGGTAAAGCCAAATACCTCACCACCCGATTCAGCGTTAAATAAATCCTGGTGAGATACCCCCAGAATCTCGTTGGCCCCCTGAGAGGCATAAAGAAAGCGCCCCTTGCCCGGCCCTTGCCACAAATACTGATAGACCACCCCAGGCATACTGTCGGTAATCTGGGTAAGGCGATTTTCAGCCTGACGGGCGCGCTCCTCCGCCTCCTTGATCCGGCTGACATCGGTCAGTACTGTCAACACCCCCAGCATATTGCCATCGGGATCGCGATAAGGGCGTTTGGCATAGATAACATGGCAGGGCGTACCATCAGCTCGCAGGTTGCTCCCCGCCCCCTCCAGATCCTGTCCGGTCTGCCACACCCGGCGCTCTTCTTCCAACACACTGTTTCTGAGTGTCTCTGGCATGTTTTGCAGCTCCTCACTGCTACTGCCAGCACCAAGGAAAGCATCGCGATAGGCCTGATTGCACAAGGTGATCCGCTGCTCGCTATCACGTAGCGCCACCATGGTTGGCAGTGAGTTGAGCAAGGTCTGCACAAACAGCAACTGTTCGTTCAGCTTGTCCTCTGCGATTTTCCGCTGCGCAATCTGGCGACGCAAACTGCGAGCCCAGAACATCACCAGCAAACCGCTGACGAGCAAGGCGCCCCCCCCTATGGCCAACCATTTGTAAATCAGGGTGTAATCGGATTCGATATTGACCGACACATTGAGCCAGCGTCGCTCCAGCAGTTGCCACTCCTCATCCGTGATGGTCAGCAGCAACTTGTCCATGATGCGGAGCAACTCGGGCTGAGCATTGTCGACAGCCATACTGATAGGTACGGAAAATTCGGGAGAACTCAGCACCACCTGATACTTCTCATTGAAACCCTTCATTGCCTGCTGTCCCAGATTGGTCATAGTCAACAGCACATATTCAGCTCGCCCTGTGTCAAGCAAGGTCAGTAAATCGGCATCCTTGCCCACTTCGATAATATTGGCGCCCAGCGCGTGAATGAGAGAGGCTTCGTAAGAACCCGTCACACCACCAATCAGACGCCCTTTCAGCTCGACCAGTGACTTCAGCGGGCGAGCACCGTGTCTGGCTACGACATAGCTGTCGAACTTCAGATAGGAGGAGGTAAAAGAGGCAAAGGACTGACGATCCTTGAGCGGTGTCATCAAGGGAATAAGGTCCACTTTGTGCTCTTTCAGCAGTTTAAGTGACTCCTGCCAGGTATTTGTCGACACCAGCTCAAAGCGGATCCCGGAGCGCAGACTCAACAACTTCATCAGGTCTGCTGTATAACCATGCAATTCACCTTCGTCATCGATTTCACTGATGCCGGCAAATCCGGGGGCAACGGCGAACTTGATCACCTTGTTTCTCTGCTTCAGCCAACTAGCCTCATCTGGTTCCAGCAAAAGGCCAGCGTTGGCGCGTTCATCTTTCTGATGCAACCGTAATCGTGAGTCTGCAACGGGTATCCGTTGATATGCCTGCCAAAGCTTCTCGCTCAGCTCTGGCTGGCGGGAGCTGGTCGCCATCGTCAGCGTGCTGCCAGAAAGCCACCCAGGAGCGACAACCCCCATTGATGCAGGCATTCTCTCCATCTTGAGGGAAACAATGGGTTCCAAATCAAGATATGCATCGACAGCGCCCAGCTTGACCATATAGGTCGCCTCGTCACGGCTCTCCAGCTCAGTTACATCAGAGATCCCCAAACGATCCAACTCATTGCAACTGCCAAAACCACGAATACAGACCCAGCGTAACTTGCGCGCCTGCTCCAGGGTCAATCGCTGATCCGGGGTATGCATTAAAATGGAGCGAGCATAAGAACCGATACTGCCAATAGGGTTTATCCCCTTCAATTCAAGAGCATTACGTTCGACCCCGATTAATGCATCAATCTGGCCGCCTTGGAGAGCAATCTGGGCATCCACGTAGGAGTTGTAGGGGATATAACGCAATGACACGCCCATTTCGGCTGCAATGCGCGAGGCCAGCTCCTTGAGCGGACCGGCATAACGCTGGTTGGGGAGTTGATAGATGAAAGGGAGATAGCCGCCACGGGGAACCCCGATCAGCAGCTCCTTTTGTGCAGTAATTTCGTTACTTGTGCTCTCATCTTGCAGTTGGGGAGCCGCAACAGCCAACATGCCCGTAAACAACAGCAAAATAGGAAGAAAAAGCTGACGAAGGAGTGGCATAAGGTCTTGTCCTGATGAGTAAAACAGATAGGGCTGCCACCTCTAATCTTGCAGATCCTGACGACGCAAGGCGAGAAAACAATCGCAGCTGTTACAAAGAGGGCGGAGAGGATAATACTGAGTCACCAACATGTGAACCTGGAATCAACCATAAGATGGAAAAATGGCAGGCATGCAGCCTGCCATTTCACTAGCGAGGGGGATCTTATTCTCCCCTTCGCGATCAGGTTATTCGATTCCCGAGGCGGAAGCCGGTTTGATACTCCCGCTCGCGAACGAGGGCGATTTGACCCTGATATCCTTCCAGCCCGATATCCCTGAGCAGGGCGGGTGACAGATTGACCTGCACGAGACGACGCTCGACCCGGGCAATCCTTCTCTGGACCAGGGATTCAACACTGCGCAGTAAAACCAGTTCGATAGACATGACATTCTCCAGTTGAACATGCGGTTCTCCCGGAGAAAGTGGATATCACCCTGCGGGACGAACCGCGGGTGATAAAAAGACAGGGGTTACCTGTTTACGCCACGCGGTAAAAGAGCACGAGATTTCACGCCGCACGCAGTGCCGCGAGAGAATGCAATATTGAGCATCAGATGTTGCATTTTCGTCTCCTTACCGGATAAAAGTTGAACAGGTTGCAGAAGTCTAAAAAATATCCGAATTTAAAACAAGCCTCTTGCGACTCCTTTTTAAACGTTTTTACGGCATTTTATGCTGCCCGACAGGGAGCTTGGGGCATCAGATCCCCGAGAGTAGCCGGTACTCTTCCAGTACATAGGTATCCGTCATGCCGCTGACATAATCGAGCAGCAACCGTACCCGGTAATACCACTCCTGCTCGTTCTGGCAGGCAAAGCTCGGATCCGGAGTGGCGATCGCCAATCGATAGGCCTTGAGATGGCGGGCCGAGAGGCGGTGATAGAGGCGGCGCGCAAAGAAAAGCGCCTGACTCCCCTCCCCGGCCAGTAGGCGAGCAAACTGTGGCGCTGGCAGCGCCAACAGACAGGCATAACTGGTCAGCACCCCGCGCAGCGCCGCATACCCCTCCAGTTCGAGAGCCTCGACTTCGGGGCGCATAAAGACCAGCTCGCGGGCCACCCGCTTGAGAATATCGAGCACCCGCGCCGCCGGCGCCTGACCGTGCAGCAGCGCTTGCGGATAGGATCCCTGCAAAATGGCCTGATGTTCGCTGACATAGCTCTGCGCCGCCAGCGCCACCAGATCCCGGGTCAGTTGCTGGCGAAAATGGGGAAAAAAGCCCCGGCTGGATGCCAGCGCGTCATCGAGCAAGGTGCCCAAGTAGTCGCTCTGATCGGCCCCCCGCAGCGCAGCCAGCAGTTCACCCTGAGTCAGGATCCGCCGATCTACCGCATCTTCCAGATCGGCGATGCAGTAGGAGATGTCATCGGCCGCCTCCATGATGTAAACCAGCGGATGACGGCAGCCGGGGGCCAGACCCAGGCTCTGACCGAGGGCCCGGTAGAGCGGCTGCTCGCTAAAGAAGATGCCCCGCTTGCTGCTCCAGCCATGATGCTGGCCATAGTTCACGCCGGGCCGGGGCTGCTGCGGGTATTTGCAGAGTGCCGCCAGCTGCCCGAGCGTCAGGTTGAGCTCGTGCAGGCTGTGCACCAGCCGCAGACTCTGGGCGTTGCCATCAAACAGTTGCAGATCCTGACGCAATTCCGCCCACTGGGCCGAGGGGGGCTGCGCCAGCGCCTGCTGATAGAGGGGAGCGAGCATCTCGCCGAGCCACTGGCTCATCACCTGCTCGCCAAAGTGGCCAAACGGCGGGTTGCCCACGTCATGAAGCAGGCAGGACATCTCCACCAGATTGATAAAGGCCCCTTCGCAGACCGTTCCTGCTGGCAAGGCGGCCAGAATGCGGCGGCTGATCTGGCGACCGGTCTCCTGCACCTCCAGCGAGTGGGTGAGGCGGCTGCGCACCGAGGCCTTAACATCGAGCGGAAAGACCTGGGTCTTCTGCTGCAACCGGCGCACCGGTGCTGCCTGCACGATACGGGCGCGATCCTGCTCGGTCGCCTCCAGCAGATCCTCGTCCCCCCAAGGGTGGATGCGCGCAGGGGTAATCAAACGGCTATACATCTCGCGGCTCCTTGCCAGCAACTTCCATCAGACTCAAGACAACCTCCAGCCTCAAGACAGCAACCAGCGCCGCAGACGGGCGATATCGCCGGGATATTCGCGGCGCAGCGTCTCAATCCAGTCCTCTACGTTCTCCCACCAGGCGGGGTGATCCGGGCTCTGAATAAGCTGGGCTGTCTGCTGCAATCGGCGCAGGCCAATGGAGCCTGCCGCCCCTTTTATCTTGTGTGCCTCTTCCACCACCCCAGCTTGATCCTTGGCAATCATGTTGGAGTCGAGCACTGCCATGTAGTCCGGCATCATCTTTTCGAACAGATCGACGCTGGATAGCAGCACCGGTTTACCCACGGTATCGGCGTAATCGGTGAGGAAGGGGATATCCAGCAGGGCATCCTGATTGCCCGCATCCGCCTGCTCGTCCGCTTCATCCTCGGCCAGATCGGCAAACAGGTGACCAATCACCTCCCGCACTGCTTTGGAGCCAAGCGGCTTGTTAATGACATCCTGCATGCCATGATCCCGGTAGTACTGGCGATCGCCGGTGGAGTTGGCGGTGAGCGCCACCATGGGTGGCAGGCTGTCGCCATAACGCTCCAGCAGGGTTTTCGCCACATCGAAGCCGGTCATGTCCGGCAGCTGGATATCGAGCAAAATGAGGTCGAAATCATCCGGGTTGGCCATCGCCAACGCCTGGGTGCCGTCCCGTGCCACCTGCACCTGATGACCCAACTTGCCCAGCAGGGCGCAGGCTACTGTCACGTTAAGCTCCACATCCTCCACCAGCAGGATATCGAGGGAGGGCATCTCCTCCTCCTGCTCTGGCAACACAGGCTCGGCGCATGCTACCTCCAGCTCGGCGGTAAAGCAGGAACCTTCGCCCGGATCGCTGTCCACATAGAGCTGGCCGCCCATCGCCTGCACCAGCTGACGGGAGACCGCGAGGCCAATGCCGGTGCCGGTGGCGTGCTTCTTGCCCTGCACCTGATAGTACATGGCGAAGATCTTCTCCTGCTGAGCGCGCGGGATACCGATACCGGTATCCTCCACCTCGAAGTGCAGGGCCAGCTTGCCCGGCTCGTCGGCGGGATGGGAGAGGCAACGCACGGTGACGCCCCCCTCATCGGTAAACTTGACCGCATTGCCCACCAGATTCCACAACACCTGACGCAGGCGGGTACCGTCAGCCATCACAAATTGCGGCATGTCGCCATCCCGATCGAAATGCAGATAGAGCCCCTTCTGCTCCGCCTGAATGCGCGACAGGGTCTCCAGCTCGTCGAGGAAGGCAGGCAGGTCGATACGGGTTGGCGCAATTTCGAGGCGACGGCGATCCAGTTTGTCCAAGTCGATGATGTCGTTGAAGATATTGCCAAGGGTCACCGCACTCAGGTGAATGGTCTTGAGCTGCTGTTGCTGCTGGGGATCGAGGGGAGTATCCATCAGCATCCGGCTTAAGCCCACGATGCCGTTGAGCGGAGTACGCAGCTCGTGGCTGATGGTGGAGATGAAGGTGGTCTTGTCGCGGCTCGCCTTCTCCAGCTTGTCCTGATACTGCTTGCGCTCGGTGATATCGCGGCCAAAACCGAGCAGCCCGAGTCGTTTGCCGAAGCGGTCGAAGAAGGGTACCTTGCGCAGCTCGAAGTAAGCCTTGCGGCCATCGGGATACTCCAGCCACTGCTCGTAGGTGAGGGGCTCGTTGCTGGCAAAAACCTGCTTGTCGGTCTCCACCACCTTGTTGGCGATCTCCTGCTTGTAGACATCGAACGGGGTCAGGCCAATCAGCTCGGCCTCCACCTTGCCGGTCAGCTCCTCCATGGCGCGGTTGCAGCCGGAGAACTGCTCATCCTCGTTACGGTAGTAGACCAGATCCGGGGAGCAGTCGATAAAGGAGCGCAGCAGCGCGGTGCGCTCCCCCAGATGAAGTTGGGCTTTCTCCCGCTGAAACACCTCGTTCTCGAGATCCTCGATGGCCTGTAGACGCAGGCTCTCGGCCCGATTGGTTTCGGCAATCTGGGCGTTGAGACGGCTGATGTTCTCCTGCAGCTGGGTATTGAGCTCCAGATCCCGCTCGCGCATATCTTGCAGCTTGCGCACCATCCTGCTCAGTCGCTGACGGGAATCCTCCAGCTGATCCACCACGATGGAGAGAAAATAGACCGCCCAGGGGGTCACCAGCAGGCCAAAGAAGACCGAGCGAACGAAGTCGATCACATCGATATTGCCGCGCAGGAACAGGGTCACCCCCATCTGGATGGCGACCGCCAGCACGATAATGCCCGCCGCCAGGAACATGCTGAATCGCACCAGTCCCAGCTTGGTCATCAGATCGACATAATATTGCGCCCAGGATTTAATCTGTTTCATCTTATTGTTTTCCCCCGATATTCGCGGTACAGAATACCAGCACAACCGAGTGAACTCTTCTTAATCTCGCACAATTAATTAACGATTCGCCGAATGAAATGAGTGGGTTAGGATAATTGGCAATATTGAGTCAGTTGCCATTAAGGTTTTTTCTTTATACTCACCGGCCGAAAAAATTCACCACCATTTAATTTAGGAGTTATCCGATGCGCAACACCACCTTGCTGGGCCTGGGCCTGCTGGTCGCAAATAGTGCTTATGCTGATTTGGGTGAAATTCCCAAGGAGTCTGGCTGGTCCGGTTTCCTGCTCGGCGGGGTCAGTGTCATCAATTACGAATCAAATTTTTATAGCGGTGATGATGAAAACCGCCGCCTGAGCGGACTGGGCAGTGCCGAGAGCAGCTCCGCCGTTACCCCGCTGCTCAACGCCGATATCCGCTACACCTTTGCCGATACCCGCACCCAGGTCTTCCTCGGTAACCTGATCCAGGATGCCATCCGTTTCGACTTCACCCAGCAGCTCGGTATCCGTCAGGAGATGAGCGACAAGGGCATCGTAGCTGGCTCCGTGGTCTTTAATGCCATGCCGACCGAGCAGTGGAGCGATCCCTTCGCCGTAGGCGTTGATCGCCAGTCGACCGATATCAAGTCAAAAGGGGTTCGCTTCGCCTGGGACAGCATCTGGGGTAGCAACTTCAATGGCAGCCTGACCACCCGCAACATCGAGGTGGATGAGGAGCGCAGCGGCAGCCAGTATGGCGCCGATACTGCCGCCAAGCTGGATCGCAACGGCAAGATCCACGCCCTCGACCTCTCCTACAAATGGCAGCTGGCACCCGGTCAGATGCTGGAGCCAGCCTTTATCTACCGCCAAGCCGATCTGGATGGCAGCGCCCAAAGCTACAAGAGCAACGGCCTGCAGTTGACCTACGGCATGCGCGCTTCCCAGTGGTCTTTCGTCAGCAACGCCTATCTGGGCCAGACCAAATATGATGAGGCCAACCCGATCTTTGGCCAAAACGCCGACTCCGACGAGTTTGCCCTGACCGGTACCTTCTTCTGGCACCGCCTGTTCGGTATTGCTCCGCTCTCGGCAAC
The DNA here is from genome assembly GCF_040908495.1 of Aeromonas sp. R1-1. Classification (NCBI taxonomy): domain Bacteria; kingdom Pseudomonadati; phylum Pseudomonadota; class Gammaproteobacteria; order Aeromonadales; family Aeromonadaceae; genus Aeromonas; species Aeromonas sp. R1-1. The sequence goes on from NZ_JBFODV010000051.1 coordinate 17,105, forward strand.
CTTTACCGCTGGCTATGCCAAGTCCGATTCCGACATCAACTTCTACGATTCTGAATCAGTGATGTTCAACACCGGCCTGCTCTACAACTTCTAACAACGGTTGTGCGCACCGATACAACAAGGCCACCCGAAGGTGGCCTTGTTGCTATCCGGCGTTTGCCTCAGATACCCAAAGAGTCGAGCAGATCGTCGTGATCGTTGGCAACCGGGGCCGCAGCCTGAGCCGGCTTGGCGGCATCCTGCTTGGCCTGGGCGATCAGCGCATCGGGATCCAGCTCCTCGTGCTCCATCCCCTCATTGTGGATGCGGATGAACTCGGTTTTGTCCATCGCCAGCTCCAGATAGAAGATGTTGTTGCGGGCGGTGAAGAAGGTGACGCGGCGGGATTCCGGACTGTCGAGATTGGTATCGACACTCAGCATCACCTGCTTGTTGAGGGCCAGCATCTTCGGCTGGTTCTGGGTGATGTGGGTCTGCAGATCCCGGCCCACCTTGACGGTAAAGCTGCCGACGATCTGGTTCATCAGCTCGCCCATCACGTTGCTCACCTCGTCAGAGGTGTGGGAGATGGCGAGATCCTCCTTGGAGAGCCCCATGCTCAGCATGTAGCTCTCGTACAGCTCCATGGCGGCGGCGGCGGAGAAGTTGATCACCACCAGACCGGAAAAACCGCCATCGAACAGCACGAAGCAGCCGATATCCGGCTTGAGGCAGGTCTTGCTGATCCGCTGCACCATGCCGGAAAACCGCACCTGACTCATGGTCGCGGCACTCAAAACGTCCGTCACCGAGTTGCACAGGCTGAGCAGCACATCCTCTGTGGTCAATACGGCATCGTCATCGGATCTTGTCACTATCATGGGACCTTCCTGAACATCGAAAATGGGCTTATCTATACCATAACTCTAACAGATGGCGCGGCCCGGAGACTGAAATAGCGACACGCCTCTCAGTTGACTCCGTTATCAGCAGCCACAGGGGTGAAACCGCTCAGCTTGGCGAGCCGGGCACGCCATATATCGGCCTGCTTGGCCAAAACTTGTGGCTCATAAGGCACGACCGGATGAGCTCCCCAGATGGGGCCGGGCCAGGCGCGATCCGTCGCAAAGCGGGCGACATGGTGAAGGTGGAGTTGCGGCACCATATTGCCCAGCGCCCCTATATTGATTTTGTCCGGACTGAGGGCCTGTTCCATCAGGGCGGCGACGGCGCAGGACTCCTGCATCAGCTGTTGCTGCTGCTCCGGCGCCAGATGGTGAATTTCCCGCAGGTTGGCTACTCGCGGTACCAGGATCAGCCAGGGATACTGGCTGTCTTTGGCCAGCAAGACCCGGCAGAGGGGCAGATCCCCGAGCCACCGGGTATCTGCCTGCAGGCGTGAATGCAATTCAAACATGAAAACCTCGTTGAGTACGATGAACAGAGCGCCTGAAAAAGGAGTGTCCACGTTACTGCAACGGGCAGAAAACTTAAAGCTGTGGCACGGCCCAACCGATAAAGCGCTTGCGAAGGGCCGGGTCGGCCTGGAGGAACAACTGCTGCAACAGCCCTTCCAGCTCGCTGGCAGCCACAACGGGTTGCGCCCCGCTGACGATCTTGGCAGTTGGCTGCGTAGCAACGGCGCCAGCCGTCAGCGCCGCCTTGCCGCCGCTGCGGTTGTATTCAGCCAGTTTCCCGTTCCAATCCACCCCAAGCAGCATGCCGCTGGTCACCAGCGCGTCCTGCTGGATGGCAAGCGCGCGGCCATTCTCCTGCAACGCCACCACAGGAGCCTTGGCATACGCCTGCATCCCCCGCTCGTCTCCCGGTACGCTGGCCGTCAGCTGCAAATGCTGATTGCTGCCCTGATAGCGCACCACCTGCGGCTCGGAGCGTACCTGCCGATCATTCTCGCTGCTACTGCGACTGGGGATCACCCCCTCGAAGCGCACCAGCAGTTGCTGCTCGCCATCCGCCAGGGTGGCATGCTGCTCATCCTGCAAGGTACCGTTGCTCACTGCGAGGATGCGGAAATTCTCCGGCACCTTCACTTCCACCATAGCCTGCACACTGCCAGCCCCCAACACTGCACAGAGCAGCACAAACCCGGTCAACCCTCTATTACTCTTCATTCCCGCTGATCTTCCTGATGCCGATGATGGGCGCAGGGTAGCAGCCGAAGATGACAGAAAAATAACGCCGCTCAGAGCAGGTAGTGGGGTCGCTCGGCAAACCACTGGGCAAGCACCTGCTTGAACAGCCGGATCTTGCGCGGCACCCGTCGCTGCTGGGCATGCAGTACATGGAGCTGATGCAGCCCGCTCTGCCATTCGTCGAGCACGGTCACCAGCTCTCCTGCCGTCAGCAGCGACTCCACCAGCATCAGCGGGCACTTGGCATAGCCCATACCGGCGCGCGCCAGCTGTAGCACTGTGCTGTAGTGGTTGGCTCGTACCTTGCCCTGCACCAGAATGTGGGCCTCTTCCCCCTCACGGATAAAGTGCCACTGCTCCCAGGCCGGATTGTGCCCCTGCAACAGACAGCTGCGCCCGCTCAGCTCATAGGGAGTGGCAGGACGCCCCTCTCGCGCCACTAGTGCGGGGCTCGCCACCACCACATCCTTGAGCCGACCGAGCGGCAGGGCCACCAGATTGTCCGGCACCTCGCTCATGGCGCGCAGGGCGATATCGTTCTCCCCCTGACTCATGTCGACCATCTGGTTGGTGAAATTGAGTTCCACCTCCACTCCCGGACAGAGCGCGGCAAAGCTGGCCAGCAGCTCGCTCACCATGCGATCGCCGGTACTGACCGGGCAGGTAAAGCGCAGCCGTCCGCCATCCTCTTCGGTCAGCGCCTGAATATCCTGCTCCGCTTGCCGCGCCAGCGCGAAGATCTCCCCCGCCTGCTGGTAGAGGGTCTTGCCCGCCTCGGTCAGACTGAGGCGGCGGGTGGTGCGCTGCAACAGTTGTGCATTGAGGGAGGCCTCCAGCGCGCTGACGTGGCGGCTCAGCATCCCCTTGCTCACTCCCAGCGTATCGGCAGCGGCCGAGAAACTGCCGCGCAGCACCACCTCATAAAAGCTGGCCAGATGGGCGATATCCATCATTAGCTCCAATATGGAAACAATTGGTTTATTTTGCGCGCTTTTTCGCATTTTCTGTTGCGCTAGAATCAACATATCCCAACCAGGAGTGATGCAGATGAAAATTGTGATTGTGGGTGCCTCCGGCACCGTCGGCTCCGCGGTCAGTGAACTGCTTGCCAAAGATCATCAGGTGATCCGGGTCGGCCACAGCCGTGGCGATGCCACGGTCGACATGCGAGATCCCGCCTCCATCAAGGCGCTGTTTGCCCAAGTGGGCCAGTTTGATGCACTGGTTGTCGCCAGCGGCAGCGTGGCCTTCAACGGCCTTACCGAGATGACCGACGAGCAGTGGCAGGTGGGACTGGAGAGCAAGCTGATGGGCCAGATCAACCTGACCCGAGCCGCCATTCCCTATCTGACTGACAAGGGTTCCATCACTTTGATCAGCGGTATTCTGAGCGAGGAGCCGATCAACTGGGGGGTGAGCGCCAGCACCGTCAACGGCGCCATCGATCACTTTGTGAAAGCGGCCGCCTGCGAGCTGCCAAGGGGCATTCGCATCAACGTGGTGAGCCCCACCGTGCTGGTGGAGTCGATGGAGAAATACGCCGACTTCTTCCCGGGGTTCGTGCCGGTGCCAGCCGCCAAGGTGGCGCAGGCTTACAAGAAGTCGGTGTTGGGCATTCAGACAGGTCAGGTGTTCAGGGTCAACGGCTGATCGCCGCTCGCTTGCCGCCAGACCAGCAATAAAAACGGGCCCCGTAGCGGGGCCCGTCTGTTTCTCTGCCTATCTCCTTCGCTATCAGCAAACGTTTGTTTGTTGACGACAAAAAAAGAGAGCAACCCTTAGTCGATCAGACCGTACTGATCGCGCAGCACCTCGATGATCTCCTGCTTGGGATTGGCAGAACGCGCCAGCTTGTGGCCGATGATCTTCTCGGCGATCCCGACATAGGTGTTGGAGATATCCATCATCACTTCGGTCGGCAGCTTGTTGTCGCGGGCCAGGGCAAAACGTTCCGGCATACGGTTCTTGTTGAGCAGGATGTCCGGATCCGGGAAGTGGTTGAGCAGCCACTGACGGAAACCCTCTTTGGACTTCTCGACAATCTGACCGTCGCGCAGGGCCGCGCCATCCCAGATACGGGAGCTGTCGGGGGTGCCCACTTCATCCATGTAGATCAGCTTCTCGTTGCCGGCGGCATCGTGGACGTAACCAAACTCGAACTTGGTATCGACGAAGATCTGATCCAGCCCGGCCAGCGCGTCGCTGATGACGTTGAAGCCCTCTTTGAGCAGCACTTCGTAGCGGTCGATGTCGGCCAGTTTGCTGAAGTTGAAGCCTTTATAGTGGCGCTCGATATCGGCACGGGAGACGTTGACGTCATCGGCTTCCGGCACGCCATCCAGCCCTTTCAGCACGCCCTTGGTGGAGGGAGTGATGAGGATCTCCGGCAGTTTCTGATCCTTTTTCAGCCCTTCCGGCAGGGTGATACCGCAGAACTCGCGCTCGCCATCCTTGTAGGCACGCCACATGGAGCCGGTGATGTACTGGCGGGCAATCGCCTCGATCATCACCGGACGGGCTTTTTGCACGATCCAGACGAAGGGGTGCGGAATATCCAGAATGTGGCTGTCGGCCAGTCCCTTCTCCTTGAACAGCTTGAACCAGTGGCTGGAGATGGCATTAAGCGCCGCCCCTTTGCCCGGTACGCCGTTCAGGCCATCCACACCTTGCCAGATGCAATCGAAAGCCGAGATGCGATCGCTGATCACCATGAGGGCGAGGGGCGCATCGGCCGGCACATCATAGCCTTTCTCTTTTATGAGTCGGGCACTGTCTTCGGGGGTCAACCAGTAGACGCTGCGCACTTTGCCGGAATGGACAGGTTTATCGGTACGGATCGGCAAATCGTCATTCACCGCCAATACTTGATCTGCAAGACTCATGGCTAATAACACTTCCTGTTTGTGGGGGGTAAACATCGCGAGTCACTCACCTGCACGCTCTGTTTGCAACGGGCTGGCAAGGGGGCTCGCATCATCGAAAACCGCTCGGAATCCCCGCGTTTTCAGGGGGATTCTGATAACAAAACAGGGGCACAAGGCCCCTGTATTTATTCTGCTTTTGCTGCTGCCTGATCGGCCAGCCCCTTGGCGAACGCCTCGGACAGGCTGATATACATCTGGGAGATAACCCCGGACGATACCGGCTTCTTGTCCTTGTCGAACAGGGTGATGGAGGTCTTGCCTCCCGCCATTTCGCCAAGCTGGAAGCGGTATTTCTCCTCCTCCAGTTTGAACGGCTCGCTCCCTTTCGCCTTCCAGAACTCGGCACCCGGCTCTTCGTACTCGACGTCGATCCAGCCCAGTGACTGCTGGGTATCCTTGATGGTGAAACCGTAAGCGGGCAGTACCTGATTGAGGCGACGCCACACCTGATCAAAGGAGCCTTCGGCAATCCAGGCGCTCAGTTCGTTGTTGTCCAGACCCAGTTGCAGACCCATGCCATCGTTGGACTTGTGCTGCTCGCGGGCTTTCAGCTGGCTGTCGTAATAGAGCGAGAACTGATTCAGCACTCGCGCGGCATAGCGCTGGGCATCGGCAGGGGTCAGCTTGTTGCTGGTCTCGCCGTCGATGGTCTCTTCGTGATCCAGTACCCGGACCGACATATTGACGGCGTGGCGCTGGGCGTCGTTGCGTACGGTGAACTGGTAACGCTGACGGATTTTGAAGTCTTCGTCATCTTCACCCCAGCCATCGAGGGCGACCGTGTTGTCAAACCAGCCGGTCTGCAATACGCCATCCTGCTGATCCAGCTTCTCGGTGGTGACCTTGTATTTGGCCAGGAAGTTCATCAGGAACGACCAGGTATCGCGCTCCACGCTCTGGCTGGTGCTCAGGGCATAGAAGGCAACGGTCGGTTCGGTTGCGGTCTGCACCACCTGACTGCCCGGTACCACGGTCAGCAGTTGAGCGGGTGGGCGCACATCGACCTGGGCGCCGAGGGCACCTTCACGGCTGCTCTCGGGAAGCGGCGGGATGTCGTACTGGCTGTTGAAGGTGGGGGCACTCAATCCTGCGGGGATCAAGAACGCGCGGCCCTCGAGGCGGGCATCTTCATAACCGAAGTCGCGGTTGGCCATTTTGCGATCCTGGGGGGTGCTGCAACCGGCCAATACGGCCACAGTCGCAACGCTCAGCACCAGACGGGCTCTATTTCCCTTTCCATTAGATTTAAACACTCGCCATCAACTCCGCTGTGGTCAGTGCTCGCGCCATCAGCTGTTCGCCCTCGGGAGTGAGGTCAACCAGCGGCAGGCGCAAGGTGGCTGTTGCAATCAACCCCAGTTGGGCACAGGCCCATTTCACCGGGGTGGGGCTCGGTTCGCAGAACAGAGTCTTGTGCAACGGCATCAAGAGATTGTTGATGTCATGCGCCTGCCCGGCATCGCCGGCCAGCGCAGCACGACACATGTCGGCCATCTGGGCCGCTGCAATATTGGTGGTGACCGAAATCACGCCATCGCCACCTTGCAGCATAAAATCACAACCAGTGGCATCGTCGCCACTGTAGAGAGCAAACTCCGGCCCGCACAGCTCGCGCAGCAGCGGGGTGCGGCTCAAATCGCCGGTTGCCTCTTTCAAACCGATAATGCCGGGAACCTTGGCCAGACGGGCCACTGTCTCCGGTTTGAGATCGCAACAGGTGCGACCGGGCACATTATAAAGAATTTGGGGCAGACCACTAGCCTCGGCGATCGCACAATAGTGGCGATAGAGACCTTCCTGAGTGGGCTTGTTGTAGTAAGGAGTCACCGAGAGACCCGCCACCACGCCGGTTTTGGCCAGTCGCTTTGCCAATTCAATGGCATGGGCGGTATTGTTGGAGCCGCAACCGGCGATGACGGGAATGCGTCCGGCGGCATACTCAACGGTCTTTTCAACGACGGCGATATGCTCCTGCTCGCTCAGGGTCACCGATTCCCCTGTGGTACCCACCGCAACAATGGCGCTGGTCCCGGCGCTGACATGATAGTCGACCAGCTTGGCCAGACTGGCCCAATCGACTTCACCTGAAGCCAGCATGGGGGTAACGAGCGCAACAATACTACCGCGTAACATGGACTTTTCTCCCGATTTTCAGGGGCGTAATGGTAAAGCTGACCCCTTTGAAAAACAAGGGAGAGAGGGGGCAAGCCGTGATACCATCCGGAACAAAAAGCAATGGACGAAAGTCGGCAGCGCCCCTCAGGGAGTGGTCATCAGGGCCGGAGGGTTGGCTTGCCAGCGCGGCTTTCGCAACGAAATAACGGACGAGAGAAGATTTATGACTCACTACCTGGTCGTAACGGCCATCGGCACGGACAGGCCTGGCATCGTCAATGAAGTGACCCGCCACGTCAGTGGCTGTGGTTGCAACATTGTGGACAGCCGCCTTGGCATCTTCGGCAATGAATTTACCTTTATCATGCTGCTCTCGGGCGACTGGAACAGCATGATGCAACTCGAAATCAGCCTGCCCCTGCGTAGCCAGGAGTGGGATCTCATCACCATGATGAAACGCACCGAACGCCACCAGTCCCTGCAGTATGACGTCCGCGCCAGTGCCGACCTGTTGATCCGCGACGAACCCGGCATCGTAAGCCAGTGCACCCAGTTCTTCAGCGAACATGGCTGGAACATTCAGGCGATGCAATCCATGACCCTGGAGCAGCAGCCGTTCAACCTGCTGAAGATCAGTTTTCAGCTCAATCTGGCCAGAGAGGGTGAAGTGGAAGGTTCGCAAACCGCCTTCGCCGAATTCTGTCGTCAACTGGGTGCCGAATCGTTCGAGTTTATCGTCAATCGCAAACACGCCTGAGGGCGTTTTACCCGAGGAGACCCCATGCAACCACTACAAGCTGGCAGCCCCGCCCCCGATTTCTCCCTGCCCGATCAGAATGGCAATCAGGTCAGCCTTGCTGGCCTGCGCGGCAAAAAAGTACTGGTCTACTTCTATCCCAAGGCGATGACCCCCGGCTGCACCACCCAGGCCTGCAGCCTGCGCGATGTGAACGCCGAGTTGACCGCCCTCAATGTGGTGGTGCTTGGCATCAGCCCGGACCCGGCCAAACGGCTGAAAAAGTTCGAAGAGCGGGACCAGCTCAACTTCACCCTGCTGGCCGATGAAGACCACGCCGTCGCCGATGCCTTTGGCGTCTGGGGCCCGAAGAAGTTCATGGGCAAGGAGTATGACGGCATTCACCGTCAGAGCTTCCTCATCGACGAAGAAGGCAAGATTGCCCACCACTTCGACAAGTTCAAAACCAGCGATCACCATCAGGTGGTACTGGATTTCCTCAAGGGATAACCCTCCCCTGCGTCATTGAAAGGCCTGCCATGCAGGCCTTTTTTGTCTGGTCAGCCGCCCCTTACCAGCGGATTTTTCTCACCAACTCCCCCGCCCAGATCAAAAAATTCATTTTATATATGGGTTAACGTGACCCCAGAATCGTCTTCCAGCGAGATATCCCATGAACATGAGCAACACTGAACGTTTGATCCTGAGCAACCAGTACGAAATTCTGGCGAAACTCAATCCGGAGAAAGCGGACGTCTACCAGCGCGCCAGCACCATCATCGAGCGCGGCTACTGCCTGCAGATCCTCGAGCTGGAGAAGAGCTTCGGCCATCTGGATCTGGCGACCTGCCAGGAGGTGATCGACACCCTTGAGCTGCACCACGCACTGGCCATCTCATGGGGTAATCTGGATGCCGCCGATCAGGGCGAGATCAACGCCAGCCGGCTGGAGTTCAACGGCTACAGCCGCAGTCAGGAGCGGGAGCTGGCCGACTATGTCTGCTTCCTGCTGGAAGTGGACAAGCGCTTCCCCGAGCTCAAGTGCCCGTGCGACGAGCTCTCCAGCGACTTCGCCATGCGCGACAAGTACCAGCGGATGCTGCAGGTGTGGCGCCAATGTCCGCGCCAATACAAGCTCTCCATCCAGGAGATCCGCAAAGTGCTGGCAGCCTGATGGCTGGCCACCAGTGTCTAGTCCTGAAATAGGTTTACACATTTTCAACTAGCATTTCTCTACTCAGAACCCCCTATGTACCGCATCGGGGGTTCTGTATTTCAACGC
>NZ_JBFODV010000052.1:0-1646 GCF_040908495.1 Aeromonas sp. R1-1
GCGAGTAATCGCGCTGTGTCCGTTTCACACCTTGTCCCATCGGGCTCTCCATTTATTAGGGGGAAAGGTGTAAACCATATTCAGGACGGGACACACAAATCAAAAAGGGCGACCATCTGGTCGCCCTTTTTCTTTGCCTCGGATTTAGCCGAGCAGGCCGCTGGCGCTCTGGCCCGCCATCAGTAAGCCGATGGCCAGCACGCTGAACCAGACCAGGGTTGCGCTTACCAGCAGATAGCCGCTGGCAACGAACAGACCGTCCCGCTGCAACATGCCGGTGGCCAGCAGCAGGATGGCCCAGGCAGGCATGGCGTTGGTGAACGGGATGGCGCCCAGAGGCAGCATCAGCAGCAGGGCGGCCAGCATGATCAGCAGGCCGTTGCAGCGGTTGACCGTGTTGCTGCCGGTCAGCACCAGCAGGCGCGGGCGGATAACGCGATCGACCCGGGCCAGCAGATCCGCCCCCTTGTGCAGGGTCGTCTTGAGCTGGTCGGCAGCGAAGCGGCGCTCCATCAGCATGGCGGGCAGCCAGGGCACCCGATTGAGGGTGATGCCGATCCCGATAAAGAGGATCAGCAGGCCAAACGGGGTGCTGACCCCGGGAATGGAGACCGGCAGCAGGAAGGGGACGGTGAGCAGCACGCAAAACAGCAGCATGCCCTGCTCGCCCACCAGCGCGAGCATCTGGCGCAGGCTGATGTGGCTCTCGTCGATGGCGTGCGCGGTGGCCCGCAGGGTATCCGCGAGGGTAGTTTTGGGGTCGTTGAGTTGCGCGGCAACCATTCCCTGATGTCCTTTTGAGTGGTGATAACGGGTCCCGATGACCCGATTTGGCGCCAGCATACGTGGCAGAGGTTAACCGTCGATGAATGGTGGCGGGGCGCATAACGGCGCCAGTGGGGCGGTGCGGCAGGGTTCAGGCGAGAGGGAAATCCCGCGATGAAAGTGATCCGGTACAGCCGCCGTTTAGGATGGGCCTAGGACGCCTCTGGTATGCTTTCTGCACAATCACACAGGGAGCAGGGGATGATGAAGGGAGCCGGGATAGCGATGATGGGGCTGTTGCTGCCACTGGGGCAGGTCTGGAGTAGCGAGGCCGCGATCACATCCGGTTGGCAGGTGACGCCATTTTTCGGCTACAGCTCAGCCATCAACTTCGAGAAGAGTGACGAGGTGGTGCAGCCGGTCCCGCGCTCGGCCTCGCTCGATTCACTGCAGGGGCAGGGCTCCGGCAGCTGGGGCTTCTTTATCAGCAAGGAGGTGGATGATCCCGGCATGATCGAGCTGCTCTACAGCCATCAGTCCACCACCCTCTCTCCCGACCTGCCGGATCGCCTGACGGTGGACACCCTGCACTTTGCCGGTGCGCTTACTCTCTCTGACAACCTGATGGCGCCCTATATCGGCGCCGGGATCGGGGTGACCCGCTTTGCCGCCTACGACAGCGAGGTGACCCCTTCCATGTCGCTGGCGCTCGGGGTGCAACCGCGCCTCGCCGAGCATCTGGCCCTGCGGGCCGAGGTGCGCGGTTATGGCTCGCTGGTTAACGACAACAACCAGTTTCTCTGCAACCCGGAGCAGTGCGTGTTCAAGGTGCGCGGGGAGCTGGTAACCCAGTGGCAGGCCAATATCGGTCTTACCTTCCG
>NZ_JBFODV010000053.1:0-18380 GCF_040908495.1 Aeromonas sp. R1-1
CGAGTCAAGCCTTATTTGCAAAGGCTTTTCGAGGCTACCGACTCGGCTTTCTGCGTTGCCGCTTGCCGTGTCGATGGAGGCGCATTATAGGGAACGGATTCTTTCTGGCAACCCCTCCTCGGCAATAAAATTGCAAAAAAGCGCACTTTTTTAGTTATTCATATCCAAGCACAGCTTTTATACAAACTTATCCACAGAAATCGGTTCGAGATTGCTAGAATGGCCGAAAACAAGGAGGCCGAGATGGACTTACGACTGAGACCTTACAAAGGAAAACGCCCGCAATTGGGCAAACGGGTATATGTGGACCCCTGCGCCACCCTAGTGGGGGATATCCAGCTGGATGACGATGCCAGCATCTGGCCCATGGTGGCGGCACGGGGGGATGTGAACCATATCCGCATCGGGGCGCGCAGCAACATTCAGGACGGTACCGTGCTGCACCTGACCCGCAAGAGCGCCAGCAACCCCGGCGGCTATCCGCTGCTGATCGGCGAGGATGTCACGGTCGGTCATAAAGCCATGCTGCACGGATGCACCATCGGCGACCGGGTGCTGGTCGGCATGGGTGCCATCCTGCTGGATGGGGTGATCGTTGAAGACGATGTGATGATCGGGGCGGGCAGCTTGGTACCGCCAGGCAAGCGGCTCGAGGCCGGCTTTCTTTATATGGGTAATCCAGTCCAGCAGGCCCGCGCCCTCAAGCCAGCCGAGATTGCCTTCCTCAAGACCTCGGCCGACAACTATGTGCTGCTCAAGGATGAGTATCTGCAAGAGACCTGATAGGGCTGGCAGAAACAGGAAGCCCGGCATGATGCCGGGCTTCGCTTCTTATATAGCTATATAGCCGTGCAGAACGGCTGACCGGAAATCAGTGGGCCTGATCCCAGTTGTCGCCGGTACCTGCCTCCACCACCAGCGGCACATCCAGTTCGGCAGCAGCCGACATCTTCTCCTTGATGGTGGCGGTGTACTCCTCCAGCTTCTCTGCGCGGATCTCGAACACCAGTTCATCGTGTACCTGCATCAGCATGCGGATCGACTCATCCTCGATACCGCGGATCCAGCTGTCCACGTTGATCATGGCGCGCTTGATGATGTCGGCGGCCGAACCCTGCATGGGGGCGTTGATGGCGGCCCGTTCGGCTGCTTTGCGCAGACCGGCATTGCGGGACTTGATATCCGGCAGATAGAGGCGACGGCCAAACAGAGTCTCGACATAACCCTGGGCATCCGCCTGCTGGCGGGTGCGCTCCATGTACTCCAGCACGCCCGGGTAGCGTTCGAAGTAGAGATCCATGTACTTCTGCGCTTCGGCGCGACCGATCCCCAGCTGCTTGGCCAGACCGAAGGCACTCATGCCGTAGATAAGGCCGAAGTTGATCGCCTTGGCGCTGCGGCGCATGTCGCTGGTCACCGCCTCCAGTGCTACCCCGAACACCTCGGCAGCGGTCGCCTTGTGGATGTCCTTGCCCTCGGCGAAGGCGGTCAGCAACCCCTTGTCACCGGAGAGGTGCGCCATGATGCGCAGCTCGATCTGGGAGTAGTCCGCCGCCACCAGCTTGTAACCGGCGCACGGGATGAAGGCCTGCCGGATGCGGCGCCCCTGTTCGTTGCGTACCGGGATGTTCTGCAGGTTGGGATCGGTGGACGAGAGCCGACCGGTCGCCGCTACCGCCTGATGATAGGAGGTGTGCACCCGCCCGGTCTGCGGCTTGATCATCAGCGGCAGCTTGTCGGTGTAGGTGGACTTGAGCTTGGCCAGCCCACGGTGCTCCATCAGCAGTTGCGGCAGCTCATAGGTCTCCGCCAGCTCGGCCAGTACCTCTTCCGCAGTGGATGGCGCTCCCTTGGGGGTCTTTTTGATGATCGGCAACCCCAGCTTGGTGAAGAGGATCTCCCCCAGCTGCTTGGGCGAGGAGAGGTTGAACTCCTGCCCGGCCAGCTCGTGAGCCTGTTTCTCCAGCTCTGCCAGACGCACTTCGATCTCCTGGCTCTGCTGGTGCAGCAACTTGGGCTCGATGGTGGTACCGAGTCGCTCCATCCGTGCCAGCACCGGCAGCAGCGGCAGTTCGATCTCGCTGAACACCTTGGCAAGGCCCGGCTCGGCAGAGAGCTTGCCCCACAGCGTCTGATGCAGACGCAGGGTGATGTCGGCATCTTCCGCCGCATAAGGGGCCGCCTGCTCCAGCTCAATCTGGTTGAAGGTGAGCTGCTTGACCCCCTTGCCGGCGATCTCTTCGAACGAGATGGTTTCGGCGTTCAGATACCTGCGGGCCAGCGAATCCATGTCGTGGCGGCTGGCAGTGGAGTTGAGCACATAGGATTCGAGCATGGTGTCGTAGGCGATGCCCTGCAGCTCGATACCGTGATTGAGCAGCACGTTGCGATCGTACTTGAGGTTCTGCCCCACCTTGAGACGGGTCGGATCTTCCAGCAGCGGTTTGAGCTTGCCCAGCACCACGGCCTCGGTCAGCTGCACCGGCGCCCCCAGATAGTCGTGGCCGAAGGGGACATAGGCCGCCTTGCCCGGCTCGATGGCAAAGGAGACGCCCACGACGCGCGCTTCCATATAGTCGAGACTGGTGGTCTCGGTATCGAAGGCAAACAGCGGCGCCGCCTGCAGACGGGCCAGCCACTCGTCGAATTCGGCCTCATCCAAAATGCAGCGATAGTCGGTTTCGATGGCGGCAACCGGAGCGGCGCTCTCATCGCCAGCCTCGTCTTGTCCGGTGCTCTCGCTTCCCTCTTCACCACCGGATTCCAGCTCCTTGATCAGGTTGCGCAGCTCGTATTCGCGATAGACCGCCAGCAGGGACTCCTTGTCGACCGGCTTGAGCAACAGCTCTTCCAGACTCTGTTCCAGCTCGACATCTGTCTTGATGGTCGCCAGTCGATAGGAAAGACGAACCTGCTCCTCCTGCTCGCGGAACTTGTCGGCGAACGCCTTGGAGCCACGGAAGCCGAGCGCAGCTACCTTGTCGAGGTTGGCGGCAATCTCGTCGATGCTGCCAATCCCCTGCAGCAGAGCCAGTGCGGTCTTCTCGCCGACACCGGTCATACCGGGAATGTTGTCGACCTTGTCACCCATCAGGGCCAGATAGTCGATGATGAGCTCGGGCGGTACGCCAAACTTCTCGATCACCCCTTCCCGATCGGTCTTCACATCTTTCATGGTGTCGATCAGGGTGACATGGTCGGAGACCAGCTGTGCCATATCCTTGTCACCGGTGCTGATCAGCACCGGCAGCTGCTTCTCGGTCGCTTGGCGGGCCAGGGTGCCGATCACGTCGTCGGCTTCAACCCCTTCCACCATCAGGAAGGGGAAGCCCATCGCCTTGATCATCTGGTGGATAGGGGCAACCTGGCTGCGCAGATCGTCCGGCATGCTGGCACGGGTCGCCTTGTACTCGGGATAGATGTCATCGCGGAAGGTCTTGCCCTTGGCATCAAACACCACGGCCACATGACAGTCAGGATATTGCTTACGCAGGCTGCGCATCATGTTGGCCATGACACGGACGGCACCGCTCGGCAAACCGGTCGATGTGCGCAGATCAGCCTGCTGGGAGGCGAAGAAGGCGCGGTAAAGATAAGAGGAGCCGTCGACCAGAATAAGGGGGTTGCTAGGTGCCATGAAATCGTCCTGCCAGAGATAAACAGCCGCTAGGATGCCACAGGGCCCCCCTCACACCAAGGGGCGCAGCAACAGCACACAGCGCCCGATAAAGGGACTCAATCTGTGGATAACTCTGTGTTCAAAAATGGGGCACATCAGAGCTCACAGTGATAAAACTGTGCATAAGAATATAAAAATCCATTAAAAACAATGCATTGAGAACGTAAAAGCCGCTCGCAAGACAGTTAGAATGATCTCGATCAATGTGGAAAAAGATTTAAGGGAGTAGGTACGGCAGGGTCCAAAACGAAACAATCCTAGCATAGCAAGATGACTTGACCAGCGGAGGGCGAGCGATAACCATACAAAAGTACAACAATCCATCCTGGCTCACATTTTCAACAACGAGGAGTTTGCCATGAAAAAAGTGGCCGTGATTTTGAGTGGCTGCGGTGTCTTTGACGGGGCCGAAATCCACGAGGCCGTCATCAGCCTGCTGGCGCTGGCCCGTCAGGGAGCCGCCGTCCAGTGCTTCGCCCCGAACGTGGCGCAACTCCATGTCATCAACCACCTGACCGGTGAAGTGAGCGAGAGGGAGAGCCGCAATGTGCTGGTCGAAGCGGCCCGCATCTGTCGTGGCCAGATAAAGGATGTGGCCGAGCTGGATGCGGCCGATTACGACGCGCTGCTGGTGCCCGGCGGCTTTGGCGCGGCCAAAAACCTGTGCGACTTCGCTATCAAGGGGGCCGAGTGCCAGATCCAGCCCGATGTGCTGAAAGCGTGCCAGAGCTTTGCCAAAGCCAACAAACCAGCCGCCTATATCTGCATCGCCCCCGCCATGATCCCGCTGATCTATGGTGCCGGGACGCTGGCGACCATCGGCAATGACGAGGGTACCGCCAACGCCATCGAGGCGATGGGTGGCAGCCATCTCAACTGCCCGGTCAACGAATTCGTGGTGGATCAGGAGCGCAAGGTGATCTCAACCCCCGCCTACATGCTGGCCAACAACATAGTCGAAGCGGCAGACGGCATCGAGAAGACAGTCAAGCAGTTGCTGGCGCTATAATTCCCATCCCACCAAAAACAGACGGGCCGCTCATGGAGCGGCCCGTTTTCAATTCTGCCTGAAGGCGATGAATTAGATGGTTTCGCCCATCTGATCCATCTTGCCCAGCAGGGCACGCAGACGCTCCTGCCATGCAGTGTGCTCGTTGCGCAGCTGATGGTTCTCGTCTTGCAGCTTGCTGTTCTGCTCTTTCAGCTCGTCCAGCTCCATCTTCAGCAGGGAGATGTTGTCGACGGCGGATTGTACTTTGGATTCGAGTTGCTCAAGGACTTCTAGTGACATATGCATACCTGTTTGTTCAATTGCGATGCCCCACAAAGGGCGATTCAAGCGCGTGAAGCCAGCATACCCCGAGCGCATCGGCACAAACAAGCCAGTGCGCTGTAAAATGCGCCTTCCATAGATGTATTGTCTAAATATGCGTCTATTTTTCTCGCATCCTGCGCCCGAGCCGCGACAACACACTGAACCGTGCGTAAAAGACCCCGCCGCCCGCGCATCATTTGTACCCTCTCGACGGAATCGCCGTTATCCATGCAAGGCGATATAAGCCCCCAGCAACAGACAGGCAACCACATACATCAGCAGGCCGTAGAGCAGGTTCCAGCGCAGGATCAGCCCGGCACTGAGGTTGTAGCGGGAGGCCAGCGCCAGATTGGAGCCGGAGAGCGGACTGGTGCCGGTGGCAAGCCCCCATCCCAGCAGGAAACACATGCCGAGCAGGCTGGGATCCGGCGCCAGCGGCCAGAGCAACGGCGCCAGCCCGGAGATACTGATGAGCGGATGCACCCCGACGATGGCCACCAGCAAAATCAATAGCAGAGTGAGGGATGCCTCAAGCCAGCCAAAGTGGTTGAACAGCGGCAGGCCGTGACCGGCACCGAGATCGATGACCGACAACGCACTGTTGATGCCTGCCGCCAGCAAACCGGCCCCCAGAAACAGCACCAGCTGACCACCGATGGCGGGAAAACGCTCCACTACCTGCCGCTTGAGGGCCGCCTTGCGCCCGGCCCTCGGCATAAAAAGCAGCGCCAGCAGCGGGGCCACCAGCGCGATCACCGCCAGAATGCCGAGCTGGGGCCAGATCTGCTTGATGAGCAGTACCAGCAGCGCCAGCGTGACCGGCAACCCCAGGGTCTGCAGCCGCAGCGGATAACCGGCAAAGTCGGCCACCCCGATCCGCTCCACCTGCCAGGCGGTCAGCCCCATCGCCAGCAAGGCGGCGAGGATCCCGAACGGCAAAATATGGGAGAGCTGCAAGCCCGGCGCATAGGTGAGCGCCACCGCCATGGCGACAAAGAAGGGTGACCAGAAGGCGGCTGCACAGAAGATCCGGCTCAGCACCATCACCTGACGCCGCTCCAGGGTGCCATTGCGCTCCAGTCGATCGCCGATGATAAAGAGCACCGAGAGGTTGATGACTGCCCCCAGCAAATTGAGGCTGGCCATGGTGCTCCACAGACCTTTACGCCCGATCCAGGAGGTGGTGCCGGTTAGCAAGCCGGAGGTGGCGAGGTTGAGAGTGCTCACCGCGGCAAACATGGTGAGCATATTGATGTTGGGCAACAACCAGTCACCGGCGGTGAGGGGCGCGCCCTGCCACCAGGAGAAGATCAACAGCAGCAGGGCGGCACCATACAAGGCCAGCGCCTGCCGCTTGGCGGCACCCACCAACCAGGGCCAGGTGAGCAGTGATGCCCCCCAGGCCGCAATGGCTGCTGGCCAGGGGGAGAGCCCCAGATAGAGATGCAGCAGGTTGAGCAGCCACATCCCCAAAATCAGATAACCCGACCAACGTTTGGCCATCGACTACTCCGGCCGGGAGATCAGAGACACTGATCCATATCCAGTGAAGGCTTGTCGCACTCCGGACGGCCGACGATCTTGGCGGGTACGCCAGCGACCGTGGTATGAGGCGGCACCGGGTTGATCACCACGCTGCCCGCGCCAATTTTGGCGCCCACGCCCACTTCGATATTGCCGAGCACCTTGGCGCCCGCCCCTATCATCACCCCTTCGCGGATCTTGGGATGGCGATCGCCGCTCTCCTTGCCGGTACCGCCAAGGGTCACGCTCTGCAGGATGGAAACATCATCTTCAATCACCGCGGTCTCGCCCACCACTATGCCGGTGGCATGGTCAAACATGATCCCCTTGCCGATACGGGCAGCCGGGTGCACATCCACCCCGAACACCACCGAGATCTGGTTTTGCAGATAGAGGGCCAGCGAGCGGCGCCCCTGCCGCCACAGCCAGTTGGCGACCCGATACCCCTGCAGGGCATGGAACCCCTTGAGGTAAAGCAGCGGGGTGGAGAAGAGGTCAACCGCCGGATCGCGATCCTGTACGGCACAGATGTCGGCGGCAACTACGGTCAGCAGCTCCGGCTCGCTGCGCAGCGCCAACTCGATCACCTCGCGCAGGGCGATGGCGGGCATGGTGGCGCTGTCGAGCTTGTTGGCCAGCTGGAAGCTGAGGGCCGAGCGCAGATTCTTGTGATTGAGAATGGTGGAGTGGAAGAAGCTGGCCAGCATCGGCTCCTGGGCCGCCATGCACTGTGCTTCTTGCTGAATTTTCTGCCAGGTTTTGGCAACCAGATCATCCATGTTGCAGCCTACTGTTGTTCAGGGTGAGGGCTCTGTTGTTCTTTTGTCAGCACCGAGATGGGGTCCATGTGGATGATGACATCCATCCGCTCGAATGCCTGGCGTACCGCCAGTTCGGCTTCATCGGCGATCTGATGGGCCTTGACCAGGGGGATCTGATCATCCAGTTCAAGATGCAACTGTACGAATCGGGTCGGCCCGGATTGACGGGTGCGCAGGTCATGTACGCCGTGTACACCTTCTACGGCACAGCAGAGCGCCATTATTCTCGCTTGTTCTTCCGCTGGCAACTGACGATCGAGCAGCGCCTGCACCGACTCGTAGCCGATGTGTCCCGCCCCCCACAGCAGGAACAGACCGATCAGGATGGCAAACAGGCCGTCGGCCCAGTACCACCCCTGCCCCGCCAGCACCAGCGCCAGTAAGACACCGGCATTGAGCAGCAGATCGGAACGGTAGTGCAGCATATCGGCCTTGATGGCCACGCTGTTGGTCTTGCGAATGACAAAGCTCTGGAAGCTGACCAGCAGCAGGGTCAGCACGATGGAGCCACCACTGACCCAGAGACCCGCTTCCAGTCGCAAGATAGGCGCCTGATTGAGCAGGGATGAAATTCCGTGCATCACCAGCAGCAGGGCAGAGCCGGAGATAAAGGCAGACTGGATGAGGCCCGCCAGCGACTCCGCCTTGCCGTGACCGAAGCGGTGTTCGTCATCGGCCGGGGCAAGCGCATAGCGAATGGCCAGCAGGTTGATGATGGAGGCACTCACATCCATAAAGGAGTCAGTCAGGGATGCCAGCAGGGTCGACGAATCGGTCATCAGCCAGGCGATCAGTTTGCCGATGATCAGCAAGGTAGCGGTGGTGACCGCCGCTATGCTGGCAAAGGTCACCCAACGGGAATATTGTTGATGGCTCAAAACCGGCTTTCCTCTGGCGATGAAAAACTTATTATACCCTGACCCCGGCGTCAGTTTGGCGCGAAAATCTGCGGAATAACACCAGATGAACAGAATACTCCTGGTCGACGACGATCTTGAATTGACCCAACTGCTCACCGAAATTCTGACCCTGGAGGGATTTCAGGTCACGGTCGCCGAGGATGGTGAAGAAGGGCTGCAACGGCTGGCGGAGCAGAGCTTCGATCTGGTGTTGCTGGATGTGATGATGCCCAAGCTCAACGGCTTTGCCATGCTGACCAAGCTGCGCAAGACCCACGATACCCCGGTGCTGATGCTGACCGCCCGCGGTGACAGCCAGGATCGGGTCAACGGTCTGGAAGCGGGCGCCGACGACTATCTGGCCAAGCCATTCGATGACAGGGAGCTGCTGGCCCGGGTACGCGCCATCCTGCGCCGTACCCAGAGCGCCCCGCCCCAGCGCGGCAGTTCCTCCGACGAAGTGCACTTCATGGATATCGTGCTGCAACCCGGCCTGCAGCAGGCCCGCTGCGGCGAACAACTGCTGGAGCTGACCGCCACCGAGTTTGGCCTGCTGGAGTGCCTGCTGCGTAATCCCGGCCAGATCGTCAGCAAGAGCCACCTCTCCGAGCAGGTGCTGGGCAAGAAGCTGGAACCCTTCGATCGGGCCATCGACATGCACCTGAGCAACCTGCGCAAGAAGCTGCCGGACCGCACCGATGGCCAGCCCCGCTTCAAAACCGTACGGGGGCGCGGGTACCTGTGGCTAGAGCAAGAATAGAGCGCATCAACTCCCTCAACGGGATCTCGACCCACATCTTTCTCTGGTTCTGGTTCATGCTGCTGGTGATGCTGGCCGCCGTGATCAGCCTGCCGACCCTGGATCCCCGCAACCAGATCCCGCTGCCGACCCACGAAGTCGCGCGGATGCAGAACAACGTGCAGGCCCTGCTCAACGCCGCCGAGCCGGATCAGGATTTCGATCTGGCCAAGGCGATGGACAAGATCGCCATGCTGCCGGTGGACAACGTCTACCTGCGCGACGAGAAGGGGCAGATCCAGTCCACCACCCATCCGCGCAAGTTCGTGGTGCGCTTTATGGTGGATGCAGATGACCCGGCCAATCCCATGCTGGGCAACGAGGATCGCAAGGCGATCGCCGGCCCCTTCCTGATGGAGCACCACGGCCATCGCTATCACGTCTATTTCGGCCTCAATGCCGAGAATCCATACTTGTTCCTGTTCATTCAGGTGCTGGATCACCCGATCCGCATTCTGGGCATCTCGATGCTGGTCAGCACCCCGCTCTGCCTGCTGCTCGCCTGGCGGCTGACCCGCCCCATCCTGCAGTTGCAGAAGTCGGTCTCCCAACTGGCGGCCGGCAATCTGGAGGTACAGATCCCCAACCTGGGACGGGGCGACGAGATCGGCCAGCTGGCGGATAACGTCAGCCGTATGGTGGAGACGCTCAAGAGCATGATCCAGAAGCAGAAACAGCTGCTTTCCGATATCTCCCACGAGCTGCGCAGTCCTCTCACCCGGATGCAACTGGCGCAGGCGCTGATCCGCCGCAAGCAGGGTGACAGCGCCGAGCTGGCGCGGATCGAATCGGAGATCGGACGGCTGGACAAGCTGATCGGCGATCTGCTGGATCTGTCGCGGGTGCAGCAGCATGTGGAGGCACCGGTGGTGCACCCGCTGTCCGACCTGCTGGAACCCATCCTCGAAGATGCCATGTTCGAAGCGAATCAGAGCGGCAAACAACTCAGACTGCCGCCGCTGCCCGCAGAGTCGATCCAGATGTGGCCCGAACTGCTGGCCCGGGCGGTGGAGAACCCCCTGCGCAACGCCCTCAAATATGCTCGCGAGTTCATCAAGGTGGACTGGTATCGGGAGGGACTGGAGTGGGTGATGACCATTCGGGATGACGGCCCCGGGGTGCCAGACGAGCAGCAGGCGCTGCTGTTCCAACCCTTCTTCCGGGTCGATGACGCCCGCAACGCCAAAACTGGCGGCACCGGGCTGGGGCTGGCCATCGCCTCGGAGGCAATACAGCGCCACGGCGGCACCATTGCGGCCAGCAACAATCACCCGACCGGGCTGACCATCACCATCCGCTTGCCCATCGCCTGATCCTTTTCATCCGGACGGGCGCTGGGTATGCTGGCGCCCCTTCTTGGCTTTACATCTCTTTGCAGGAGCTCGTCATGCTCGATATCGTCCTCTACCAGCCGGAAATTCCGCCCAACACCGGCAATATCATCCGGCTCTGCGCCAATACCGGTTACCGGCTCCATCTGATCGAGCCGCTGGGGTTTGAGTGGGATGACAAGCGGGTAAAGCGGGCGGGACTCGACTATCACGAGTTTGCCGAGGTGAAGCGCTGGCCAAGCTATGAGGCTTTTCTGGCTGCCGTGGCGCCCAAGCGGGTGTTTGCCTGCACCACCAAGGGCCGCACCGCACACTCGGCAGCACAATATGCCCTTGGCGATGCCCTGCTGTTTGGCCCGGAGAGTCGCGGCCTGCCCATCGAGATCATCGAGAGTCTGCCATTCGAGCAGCGGCTGCGCATCCCTATGGTGCCCCAGAGCCGCAGCATGAACCTCTCCAACGCGGTATCTGTCTTTGTCTACGAGAGCTGGCGCCAGCTCGGCTACGACGGCGCCATGTAAGCGCCACCGATGATCAGTGGCGGGCGTCGAGCAGATGCCCGCTGCGCTCCAGCCGCCAGCAAGTGACCCCCAGCGACAGACCGCGCCCAACCATCAGCGCTGCCATCGCCGCCCATAGCGCGGCCACGCCCCACGACTGACAGAGCCACCAGATCGGGAAGAAGCCGCCAAACGCGGCCAGCAACATGCTGTTGCGCATCTCCCGCGCCCGGGTCGCCCCGATGAATACGCCATCCAGCAAGAAGCACCAGACCGCCAGCAAGGGCATGGCGATCAGCCAGGGAAGCTGACGATGTGCCTCCGCCACCACGGCCGGAATGTCGGTGATATAGCCGATAAGGTGGGCACCAAAGAGGGCAAACACCAGGGTAAAACCACTGGCGATGAGGGCGGCCCAGCCCAGATTGAGCACGATGGCCTCCCGCAGTTTCTGCCGATCCCGCTGACCGATGGCTCGTCCTACCATGGCCTCCACCGCATAGGCAAAACCATCGAGCCCGTAGGAGATAAGCATCAGGAAGTTGAGCAGCACCGCATTGGCGGCCACCGCTACATCCCCCAGCCGCGCCCCTTGCAGAGTCATGAAGGCGAAGCAGAGTTGCAAACAGAGGGAGCGCAGGAAGATATCGCGGTTGAGGCCGAGCAACCGCACCATGGGCGCAAGCTGCCGCCAGCGCTGCCAACCATCCTGCCACACCGTCGGTGCCAGTTGCCGCAGCTGACGGCGTACCAGCCAGATCCCGACCGCCAGCGCGCAGTAGTCCGCCATGACCGAGGCCGCCGCCACGCCGCGCACCTGCCAGCCCAGCCCCAGCACAAACAACGCATCGAGCGCCATGTTGACCAGATTGGTGAGGATCAGCATCACCATGGGGCTGCGGGCATCCTGCATCCCCAGCAGCCAACCCATGATCACCAGATTGCAGAGCGCCGCCGGAGCGCTCCAGATCCGCACCGCCACGTACTGGCCAGCATAGAGCTGCACCTCGGGCGAGCCGCCGCTCAGGGCAATCAGCCGTGGCAACAGGGGGAAGAGCAACAACAGCAGCGCCAGGCCAAGAGCAATGGCCAGCCCCAGCGCCCGCAGCAGGGTATCGAGCTGGGCACGACCGTCGGCGGCGCCGTGTGCCTGCGCCGTCAGCCCGGTGGTCGACATCCGCAAAAAGCCGAGCAGCCAGAAGGTGAGGTTGATCAGGGTCGCACCGACCGAGACGCCCCCCAGAAACCAGGCCTGACCGAGATGACCGATCACCCAGGTGTCCACCAGCCCCAGCAAGGGGGTGGTGATATTGGAGAAAACCATGGGCAGGGCGAGCGCAAAGACGGCGCGGTGGCGAGAGGGATCTCGCCACCAGGGGGCAACAGCTGGGGTCACGCTCAATTGCCTGTCAGCTTCAGGATACGGGAGAAGTCAGAGAGCATGGTGGCCATCTGCACCCGTGGTACCTGACCCGGCGCCACCTGCGGGCGGAATACCGCCTGCAGCTTGCCCTTGGGATTGATGAGCACGATGGAGGCGGAGTGATCGATCAGGTAATCCTTCTCCCCCTGATTGGCGATGGAGTAGATCAGCCCCAAATTGCGCACGAACGGGAACAGCTTGTCGTGGGGGGCGGTGGCCGCCTTGAACTCGGGATTGAAGAAGGCAGTATAGGTCTTGAGGCGTGGAATATCGTCACGCTGGGGATCCGCCGAGATAAACACTACCTGACTGTCGGGCGCCATCTTCTTCAGCTGGTCATAGACGGAGCGCATATCTGCCAGGGTGGTGGGGCAGATATCGGGGCAGAAGGTGTAACCGACAAACAGGAAGGTCCAGTGCCCCTTCAGGTTGGCAGGAGTGAACGGCTGGTTGTCCGCATCGGTAAAGGCGAAATCATTGATGTCCCGCCCCGCCGGATAATAATCGGCCTGTTCCGGCTGCTCTGGCTGCGTGGCGTAGAACACCAGGATCAGGCAGGCTGTCAGCAGCAGAAAGAGCAGGGGATAGCGGAGCTTCATCATAACAAGAGACCCTTTCAGTTCGAGGCAGATGGCCAGCAGTGACCGGACAAGAGGGAGGCATTGTACCCCAGCGAGCCGCCAAGGTGGTTTAACCTTGTGCAACGCCCTGTCAGGAGTCGACCATTTGGCATTATTAATCGCCAGTTGCGGCCATAAAAAAACCGGCCCCCTCTGGTGCCGGTTATGGATGGATTTGTTTGTCTCTTCTGCTCAGGGGCGAGCGTTACGCCCCTGCTGCAACATCTTGCCGATGGCCCGCACGCCGATGGGAATCACGGGGGCCAGCCAGCCCTCTTCCCCCTGGCGATCACCGTGACCACGCTTGAACAGCAGCACCAGACGCACCACCTTCTCTTTCGGGCATCCCAGCCAGAGCGTCCAGTGCGAACCACGATGGTGCAACCAGAGACCGTAAAACCAGGTCATCCGGCTACCTTTGACGAAACGGGTGATTGACGATTCCGCTGGCGCAGCCCCAGCCTCTGAATCCCATGGCGATCTTGATGCCATACCAGTCCTCCTTGACCGACAGGTCATGTTGCTTCGTCGGCCTGAACTGGGAACAGGCCCGTCACGACTATCTGCAACCATTACGAGTGGTCCCCTTTGCCTGACAAGGCTCGGGATCTCCCCACTCCCCCTTCATATCCCGTGAAGGTGTACTGCCCGATTCTCGTTGTTACGGCCCTCCCGTACCGACGTATTGTGATGGTCAGAGGGAGGTGCCAAGCCCTTTCTCGGCGACAGGGCACTGATCTGAGCATATATCTGAAATGGATGATTGGTAGCCGGTCGCGCAGGACAAAAATGCCGCCGCCGATGATCTGTTTGATATGACAGGGAAAGTGCGCCAGAAACAGCACGGCCTCCCGAAGGAGGCCGTGTGGCAAACGCAGTTGGCGGGGAGGATTACATCCAGTCAGCGTTGCGGATCACCCCGACAGCCAGTCCTTCGATGGTGAGCTGCTGGCAAGAGAGATCCACCTCGATGGGGGAGAGCTCTTCGTTTTCCGGCAGCAGCCACACCTGGCTGCCCTTGCGCTGGAAGCGCTTGACGGTGACATCCTCATCGAGGCGAGCCACCACCACCTGACCGTTGCGCACCTCCTGAGTCTTGTGCACCGCCAGCAGATCGCCATCCAGAATGCCGATGTTCTTCATGCTCATCCCCTGCACCCGCAGCAGAAAATCTGCCCGCGGATGGAACAGGGCGGGATCCACCTGATAGTGGCTCTCGATATGCTCCTGCGCCAGGATAGGTTCGCCGGCAGCTACCTTGCCAATCAGGGGCAGGCCGCTCTCTTCCAGCACCTCTTCCTCCTCTTCAAGCAGCAGGCGGATGCCGCGGGACGTGCCCGGCATGATCTCGATGACCCCTTTTTTGGCCAGGGCCTTCAGATGTTCTTCGGCCGCATTGGCCGACTTGAAACCAAGCTTCTGGGCAATCTCGGCGCGAGTCGGCGGCATGCCGGTTTCGCTCATATTCGCCTTGATCAACTCCAGCACTTCGGCCTGGCGGGGAGTAAGGGGTTTCATAGAATGGGCACCTGTCTTTTTATACAGCACACTGGCAGTATATACAGTGCAGTGACCAAGGCAAGGCAGAGCTGACATTTGTCGCGACAAACCGCTCATTTATCGCTGTTTTGATCCTGCGCAGCTGACTCATCGTACCTCTCGGCGACAAGGGGCCGCCGATTTGCTATGCTCACGCCGCATTTTTTTGGAGAGCAGACGCACATGTCCCTAGGACAGAAGATTTCCAGAGCCATCTTGCAATGGCCGGTCAGCGGCTTGGTCAATCACAAGAGCCTGCCGGAAAATCCCATCACAGAACTCAATCTGGATCCGGCCAGACCCATCGTCTACGCCCTGAAGACCAGTTCGATCACTGACCTGATGACCCTGCAGCAGTGCTGCGAGGATCTCGGTCTGCCCGGCCCCTTCACCCCGCTGGAGCTTAACGGCCAGCTGCTGCCGCGCTATGTCTGTCTGGATCGTCCGCCTCCCCTGTTTGGCAAACGCAGCAAACCGCTCCCCTTCCTGCAGGAGTTCCACCAGCTGCTGGATCTGCACAAGCAGGATCCCGAACTCGATATCCAGGTGGTGCCCGTCACCCTGTTCTGGGGCCGCGCCCCGGGTCGGGAAGGCGAAGAGGCATCCGGCTGGAACATCATCAGCAGTCTGGCGCCGAACCGGCTGAAGAAGGCGCTCATCGTGATCCTCAAGGGTCGCGAGAATCTGGTGCGCTTCTCGCCGCCGCTCTCCCTGCGCTATATGGCGGACAAACATGGCACCGACGAAGGGATCGCCCACAAACTGGCGCGGGTAGCTCGCACCCACTTCAGCCGCCAGCAACTCGCAGCCACCGGCCCGAAACTGCCGAACCGACACCTGCTGTTCAAACAGCTGCTCGACTCCGAAGTGATCCAGCAGGCGATTGAAGAGGAGGCCCAGCGCGAAGGGATCAGCCTCGAGAAAGCCAAGAAGCGGGCTCACGGCTACATGGACGAGATCGCCTCCGACTTCTCCTACCGGCTGATCCGCCTTGGCGAGAGTTTCCTCGGCTGGCTGTGGAACAAGCTCTACCGCGGGCTCTCCGTCAACGGCGCCGAGAAGGTACGCCAGCTGGCACAGGAAGGGCACGAGATCGTCTACGTCCCCTGCCACCGCAGCCACATGGACTACCTGCTGCTCTCCTACGTCATCTACCACCAGGGTATGGTGCCGCCCCATATCGCGGCAGGCATCAACCTCAACTTCTGGCCAGCGGGCCCGATTTTCCGCCACGGCGGCGCCTTCTTCATCCGCCGCACCTTCAAGGGCAACCCGCTCTACAGCACGGTATTTCGTGAATACCTCAACCTGCTGTTCGCCAAGGGTTACTCGGTGGAGTTCTTCACCGAGGGTGGCCGCTCCCGTACCGGTCGCCTGCTGCCACCCAAGACCGGCATGCTGGCGATGACTCTGCAGGCGATGATGCGCGGGCTGGACAGACCGGTCACTCTGGTGCCCGTCTATCTCGGTTACGAGCACGTGATGGAGGTGAACACCTACCACAACGAGCTCAAGGGCAGCCGCAAGGAGAAAGAGAGCTTCCTGCAGGTGCTCGGCATCCTGCGCAAGCTGCGCAACTATGGCCGTGGCTTCGTCAACTTCGGCGAACCGCTGACCCTCAACAGCTACCTGAGCGAGCATATTCCCGACTGGAAACAGCACATCGGGGAAGAGGAGCGTCCGGAGTGGATGGCGGGCACCGTCAACGAACTGGCCGAGCTGCTGATGACTCGCATCAACGGGGCTGCCGCGGTCAATGGCCTGACCCTGAGCGCACTGGCACTGCTGGCCGCCGAGCGTCACGCCCTGACCCGCGACGAACTGCAGGCCCAGCTCAACACCTATCTGGATCTGCTCAAGCAGGTGCCCTACAGCCCGCACAGCACCATGCCGGCCGAAGATGCCGCCACCCTGCTGGATCAGGCGATGGAGCTCAACAAGTTTGAGGTGAGCGAGGACAAGCTGGGCCAGATCATCAGTCTCGACCGCTATCAGGCGATCCTGCTGACCTACTACCGCAACAACATCCTCCACCTGTTCGCCATGCCCTCGCTGGTAGCAGCCCTGATCGAGCGCTGCGAAGGGATCTCCCACAGCGAGCTGCTGGCACGCTGCATCGACATCTATCCGCTGCTCAAGACCGAGCTGTTCCTGCGCTACGAAGAGGATGAGCTGCCGGAGCTGGTCGATGCCCTGCTGGCCGAACTGCAACGTCAGCAACTGATCGAAGCGCGCGATGGCGGCTACTGGGTCAACCCGGCCAACCAGATGCGCCTGCTGCTGCTGGCGGAGAGCATTCAGGAGACCCTGCAGCGTTACGCCATCGTGCTGACCCGGGTGCTGGCCCAGCCCCATATCGAGGCGGAGCAGCTGGAAGCGGATGGCCTGATGATGGCTGAGCGCCTCGGCACTTTGCACGGCATCAACGCCCCCGAGTTCTTCGACCAGAAGCTGTTCAGCACCCTGATCCACACCCTGCGCAAGGAGGGTTACTTCTCCTCCGACTGCAAGCCGGATCTCGGCCGCTTCCAGGCGCTGGCTGACAACATAGTGCCGCTGCTGAGCAACAAGATCCGCCGTACCATTCAAGCGGGCAACCAGCTCTGATCTGCAACGCAAACAAAGAAGGCCGCATGATGCGGCCTTCTTTTTTATCGGAGTTTGCGCGGGAACAGGTCACGCCAGCAGGTAATCGAGCACCACGCCGATGAAGATCAGCGCCCCCACATAGTTGTTGTTGAGAAATGCCTTGAAGCAGGCTTCGCGTTCGCGCTCGCGGATCAACCGCTGCTGGTAGACGAAGAGCACGCCAGCCCCCAGCAATCCCCAGTAATACCAGCCCCCCAGCGCCATCAGCTGGCCAACCACCAGCATGATAAGCAGGGTGCCCAGTTGCAGCGCCCCGATGATCCGCTTGTCGTTGCGGCCAAACAGGATGGCGCTCGATTTGAGGCCGAGCTTGAGGTCGTCATCCCGATCCACCATGGCGTACTGGGTGTCGTAAGCCACGGTCCAGAGCAAGTTGGCGAAGAAGAGCAGCCAGGCCACCAGCGGCAGGGCATCCGCCTGCGCCGCATAGGCCATCGGGATCGACCAGGAAAAGGCCATCCCGAGCACCAGCTGAGGGTTCGAGATAAAGCGCTTCATGAAGGGGTAACTCACCGCCAGCAGCAGGGCGACAAACGACAGACCGATGGTGAGCGGATTCATGGTCAGCACCAGACCAAACGAGATAAGCGCCAGCACGAAGAAGAGCGCCAGCACCTCCCACGGTTTGACTCTGCCCGTGGGCAAGGGGCGACCAGCGGTGCGTTTGACATGGCCGTCGAAGTTGCGATCCGCATAGTCGTTGATCACGCACCCTGCCGAGCGCATCAGAAAGACGCCGACCACAAACACGGTCAGCACCCAGAGATTGGGCAGGCCACCAGCGGCCAGCCAGAGCGCCCACAGGGTTGGCCATAGCAGCAGCAGAGTACCTATGGGTTTGTCGACGCGGGCCAACTGCATATAGGCAAGTCCCCGCTCCTTGGTTAACAGATTCACTCCAGCTCCTTGTCACAGACGAGAGAGGGCAGAAACAGCTCGTGCACCAGCAGTGGCCACTGCCCCAGAAACAAACGGGAACGACGCCCCCAGACAGTGGCGGCCGGGCAACGGGGATTGGCGGCAATATCGAAACGGGCCAACTGCAGATGATCGCGGCGGGCAGGCTCATGGCCAAATACCCGCTCACCCAGCGGCTGCTCGCCAAGCTCGGCAATGCCGCTCCCTTGCAGTGCACCATCGGCAAACAGGGTCCAGCCCAGCACGGCGGGTCCACGATCCCCGTGCAAGATCACCTCGCGGCAGGTACCGGCCGGCGAGGACGAATCCACCAGCCACTGCTCATCGGCAGTAAGGGCGACCGGGTGATTGCCCAGCCACTCC
>NZ_JBFODV010000054.1:0-55167 GCF_040908495.1 Aeromonas sp. R1-1
GAAATGGTGCGTGAAGCGGTGGATATTTACAACGCGGAGCGGCCGCATCATGCGTTGAAATACAGAACCCCCGATGCGGTACATAGGGGGTTCTGGGTAGAGAAATGCTAGTTGAAAATGTGTAAACCTATTTCAGGACTAGACACGGGCTTCTTTTGCCTATCTCTTTGCTCGCCTTGGCTATCTGCCATCAACCTGCCAAAATGACGCACTTTTCCAAAGTCGTCAGGTAGTTGAACATGATCCGCAAACCAAGCTGGAGAGAGTCCCTCGCCGTCTATCTCGAATTTCGGGTGTTTATTCTCTTTGCCATGGGTTTTTCATCGGGTCTGCCGTTGCTACTGGTGTTCGGTACCCTCTCATTCTGGTTGCGCGAGGCCGATGTCAGCCTGACCGATATCGGCTATATGAGCTGGGTGGCGCTCGCCTATGGCTTTAAATGGCTGTGGTCGCCGCTGGTGGATCGCATGCAGCTGCCGTTGCTCTCCGCGCTGCTGGGGCGTCGCCGTAGCTGGATGTTCTTCTCCCAGCTGCTGATTGCCGCCGCGCTGGTCGGCATGGCGTTCTGTGATCCCAAGACCGAGCTGGCCCAGCTGGCGATGTTTGCCCTGCTGGTGGCCTTTGCCTCGGCCACGCAGGATATCGTCATCGACGCCTATCGCATCGAATCCGCTCCCGAGCGGCTACAGGCGGCGATGGCTGCCTCCTACATGACCGGTTACCGGCTGGCGATGATCATGGCGGGCGCCGGTGCGCTGGCGCTGGCGGCGTGGTTTGGCAGCAACAGCGGCTATGACTATCGTGGCTGGCAGATTACCTATCTGGTGATGGCGGGTCTGATGTCACTCGGGGTTATCACCACGCTGTTTTGCCACGAGCCGGATATCGATCTGGCCGAGCAGGGCAAACAACAGGCCGAACGCAAGGAGCAGCTCCTGGAAAAAGGGTGGCCAGCTCTGCTGGCGAGTGCGGGGGCCTGGGGCTATGAGGCCGTCTGGTGTCCGTTTGCCGACTTCTTTCGTCGCTATGGCAGCTCGGCGCTGCTGATCTTGGCTCTGATCGCCTGCTATCGGGTTGCCGATGTGGTGATGGGGGTGATGTCCAACAGCTTCTATGTGGATATGCAGTTCAGCAAAACTGAGGTTGCCACCATTACCAAGGTGTTTGGCGTCATCATGACGCTGGTGGGGGCTGCGCTGGGGGGCGTGCTGGTGATGCGCTTCGGTACGCTGCGCATCCTGTTCTTGGGGGCGCTGCTCACCGCCAGCACCAACCTGTTGTTTGCCCTGCTCAATCAGGTCGGTCACAACCTGGAACTGCTGACGCTGATCATCTCGCTGGATAACCTCAGCGCCGGTATCGCTACTGCGGCCTTCGTGACCTATCTCTCCAGCCTGACCAATGTGGCATTTTCGGCTACTCAGTACGCCCTGTTCAGCTCGGTAATGTTGCTGCTACCCAAGTTGCTGGCCGGTTTTTCCGGACAGGTTGTGGAGCAGATTGGCTACAGTGCCTTCTTTGTCGGAACCAGTTTATTGGGCTTGCCCGTGTTGTTGTTGATTGTGCTTGTCGCCAGAAAAGGGAGTGAGTTGCTCTCAACGGCTGACAAATAGCAAGCGTTTGCGTAGAATCGGGGGTGATTAGATTCACACTTCCGGATAAAGTTCCCGAGAAGTTGTTTCACCCCCAATTTTATTTGATTAGAATCCCTCTCGCTCCTTGTGGGCAGGCTACGGAAAACCTCAACTAACGCACAAGAGACCAATAAAATGGCCAAATTTACCAAGACTCTGATCGCTGCCGGTCTGCTGGCTGCTGCCGCTACCCCGGCCTTCGCTGCTGACTACAGCGGGGATATCCACAAGAATGACTACAAGTGGTTCCAGTTCAACGTAATGCACACTATCGATCAGATGCCTTATAAAAAATCTGAGGGTGGTTACAACGACACGTATTTTGAGATGGAGTTTGGTGGTCGTTCCGGTATTTTTGACCTGTATGGTTATGTCGATGTTTTCGATATCTTTGATTCAAAACACAGTGATAAACATGACCAAGAGAACCTCTTCATCAAGTTTGCGCCTCGCATGTCCATTGATGCTCTGACTGGTAAAGACCTTTCAGTTGGCCCTATCAAAGAACTGTATGTTGCATCTCTCTTTAACGCAGGCGGGAGCCACGGTTCTTTTGAATCTTTTGTAGGTTTGGGTACTGATGTCGAAGTGCCTTGGTTTGGTAAAATGGGCATGAACCTTTACAAGCGCCATGTCAACGAAAGTGGTAGCATCTACAAGAGCGATAACCATACCGACCCGAAAAATGGTACAAAATTTGATACATCAGGTGAAGGTTGGAATGGCTATCAGTTCTCTATTACTTGGTTTAAGCCTTTCTATACCTTCTCCAATGGTAGTTTCGTAGCGTATCAGGGTTACCTCGATCATTTGTTTGATGCCGAGGGTACCTCCACAGATGGAACTAATACCTTCCATGGTATCTACTGGCACTCCGAGCGTTATGCAGTCGGTTACGGCCTGAAATATTTCAACGATACTTATGGTATTCAGAATGGTGCTTATGGCCTGCAAACAACAGGCTTTGGTCACTATTTCTCCGCGACCTACAAGTTCTAATAAAACTTGGGGTACAAAAAACCGGAGCATCTGCTCCGGTTTTTTTATGGCCGCGATTTAGATAGCGTGGCGCGAGTCATCAAGTGCGCCACGGCTGAGTGGATAAATCAGTCGCGGAAGTTCTGGAACTGCATCGGTTGACCCAGTTCGGCGCCACGGACCAGTGCCATGGTCTCTTGCAGATCGTCACGCTTCTTGCCGGTGACACGTACTTCATCACCCTGGATGGCGACCTGTACCTTGATTTTGGAGTCCTTGATCAGCTTGACCAGCTTCTTGGCGATCTCTTTCTCGATCCCCTGCTTGAATTTGACGGTCAGGTGGAAACGCTTGCCGGAGTGAACCGAGTCACCCACTTCCATGGAGCTGTTTTCGATGTTGCGCTTGAGCAGGGCGCCGCGCAGGATTTCGACCATCTGCTTGAGCTGGAAATCGGCATCGGCTTCCAGTTTTACCTCTTCCTTGTTCAACTCGAAGCTGGCTTCTACCCCACGAAAATCGAAACGGGTGGCCAGTTCACGATTGGCGTTGTCGACAGCGTTCAACACCTCGTTCATTTTGACTTCAGAGACAATATCGAATGACGGCATAGCCGGAGCTCCTCATGTTGCGTTATCGGGGGGCAAATCTACCAGAAAACGGGCAAATTTGCTGATTTTGATGGGGTTGCTCTGCTAGAATCCCCTGCGCACAGGACGGGTGGACCCGTTAGTGTCCACCAGCGACATCTTCACTTATCCCCGGTAACAGGTTGAGAGGATTGCAACCCTTACCCTGACAGAGTCACACCATGCCAAGCGGATTAAAAAATTCCCGACAGCCCGTTATTCCACCCGTTACTCCGAAGTGGTCACTGTTGGGTTGTGGCGCCCTCGGCGGCGTTTTTGCCTCCCTGCTGACCCAGAGTGGTCAATCAACCCGTGTCTTGTTGCGCGAACATCATAAGTCCACGCTCCATCCGGGGATCGATTTCACCTCGCTGGAGGGGCATGTCCAGCTGCTCAATATCGAGCGCGGATTTGTCAGCAAACCCGGCAAGATCCAGCGTCTGCTGGTGATGACCAAGGCCAGTCAGGTGATTGCCGCACTGACGCCGCTGGTGGGTAAGCTGGATGCCGGCGTGCCGATCGTCTTGCTGCACAACGGGATGGGCATTGCCGAGCAGGTGGTCGAGATGTTCCCGCACAATCCGGTGATTGCCGGTGTCACCAGCCATGGCGCCATGCAGTGCGGCCATTTCGTGTTCCGTCATACTGGCAAGGGGGAAACCTGGCTTGGCCCGATCAACGACGCAGCCAAGGCCCACGCCGCGCTCGCGGATGAGCTGGCGCTGGCACTGGGCCAGGCTGGCTGGGATGAGCAGATATTGACGCGCCAGTGGCAAAAGCTGGCTATCAACTGTGCCATCAATCCCCTGACGGCTCTCTACAAGCTGAAAAATGGCGAGCTGGCTGGTCCCCGTTTTGCCGATGCCCTGCAGCAAATCTGCGTGGAAGTGGCGGATGTGATGTGTGCCGAAGGGATTGCAACCACAGCCGAAGAGTTGCAGCGTCGGGTGATGACAGTGGTGGAGCTGACCGCTGACAATTACTCCTCCATGCATCAGGATATGGAGCTGGGACGCGAGACCGAGATTGAGGCCATCACCGGCTTCCTGTTGGCCAAGGCTGCCCGGCATAGCATTGCCGTACCGGTCAATCAGGGTCTCTATCAGGCGATCAAAGAGAAGAGCCAGGCCGTCTGATCTTTTACATGGCAGAGCAAGCCGCAAGGAAGCGAACATGAGTGTACTGGTGCTGGTGGCCCCCGGGTCGGAAGAGATAGAGACGGTTGCGATTGTCGATACCCTGGTGCGCGCCAGCATCGAGGTGGTGCTGGCCTCTTGTTGTCCAACCGGATCTCGGCAGGTGAAGGCATCGCGTGGGGTACAGCTGGTGGCTGATTGTCATATCGACGAGCTGACCCGTCGGGACTTTGAAGCCATCGTGGTACCCGGTGGTCTGCCCGGCAGCGAAGTGATCCGCGATACCCCGCTGGCCATCGATCTGCTCAAAGAGCAGGCCGCTCTTGGTCGCTGGCGTGCTGCCATCTGCGCCGCCCCTGTGGTGGTGTTGCAACATCACGGCCTGCTGGATGGTGCCATCGTCACCTGTCATCCCGGCTTTCAGCCCCGACTACCGACATCACTGCTGTCACATGAGCGGGTAGTCAGAGATGAGGCTCATCGTCTTATCACCAGTCAGGGGCCGGGCAGCGCCATTGAGCTTGCCCTTGAACTGGTTCGGGTGCTGCGCGGGGATGAGGTGGCTACCGCCGTGGCTGGCCCTATGGTGCTGCCTTGAGCGCACTCTGCTGCAGAATCAAGCTGGTCATGCTTTGAAAAATGGGCCCCGGTCATCTTGATCGGGGCCCGTTTGTTATCTGCCGTTGTCGGTCACGCCATCTTGTCCTGCTCAGTAGTCGTACTGTTTGCACTTCTTCTTGCGAAACTCTTCACGCCAGCGTGACAACTCTTGCTCTGTGCCGAGTGTGTCCCCTTTCTTGATGGCCTGTTCCAGTATCTCAATCCGGTCGTACAGCCAGCGGCACTCTGCCGTCGGGTTGTTCTTGCCGATGCCGGTCAACGGCAGCAAACAGAGTCCCAGCCAAAGATATTTCATCCCGAACGCTCCTTGTCATTGTGGTAGTAAAGGTCTCCTTGGAGTCTACTATTTTAGCCGCAACGAGAGAGATAGAGCTGCGGTTATCCTTGGGGTAAGATGATGCCATGTCTGTTTATTTATACAGTGGTATGCGCAAGATCATCCATATCGACATGGACTGCTTTTTTGCCGCGGTGGAGATGCGGGACAATCCGGCGTTGCGGGAGGTGCCGCTCGCCATCGGTGGGGCCTCCGTGCGGCGCGGCGTCATCTCGACCTGCAACTATGTGGCGCGCCGGTTCGGGGTGCGCTCCGCCATGCCGAGCGCGCTGGCGAAAAAACTCTGCCCGCCGTTGGTACTGATCCCTGGGCGAATGGCGGTGTACAAGGATATCTCCCGTCAGCTCAGGGCCATTTTCCTGCGCTATACCGATCAGGTTGAACCGCTGTCGCTGGACGAGGCTTACCTCGACGTGACCCACAGTCGCTGTTGTGGCGGTAGCGCCACCCTGATGGCGCAAGAGATCCGGCAAGCCATCGTCACCGAACTGGGATTGACCGCTTCGGCCGGAGTGGCCCCCAACAAGTTTCTCGCCAAGCTCGCCTCGGAGCAGCGCAAACCCGATGGTCTGTTTGTCATTCGTCCCGACGAAGTGGCCGAATTTGTCTGCCAGTTGCCCCTCGGCAAACTGCCTGGGGTGGGGCGCAAGACCGCCGAGCGGCTGGAGGCTCAGGGGCTCTACACCTGTGAGGATGCGCGGGCCTTGTCGGCACAAGAACTGTGCAGCCGTTTTGGCAAGCTGGGGGAGATGTTGACGACCCGGATCTGGGGGCTGGATGAACAGCCGGTGCAGGCGCACCGGATCCGCAAAACCATCGGGGTGGAGACCACCCTGGCGAGCGATGTTTGTGACGAAGCCGCCTGCCTGACGGTATTGCAGCAACTGCTGCCGGAGCTGGAGCGGCGATTTCAGCTGGCGTGTCCTGCCGAGCAGGTGATGGGGCAGGGGATTAAACTCAAGTTTGCCGATTTCCACCAGACCACCGTCTATCGCAGTCAGGGGGGCTATCAGCCAGCCTTGTTCGTTCCCCTGCTCAAAGAGGGGCTACAGCGGGCGCAAGGGCGTTCGGTTCGCCTGCTGGGCTTGGTGGTGGGTTTGCCAAAAGAGGGTGAAGTTAATCAACTCTCGCTGGATTTGCTGTGAGAGAGTTAAGTTTTTGTTTATAAAGTCGATAATCTATCCATATCTGTATGACGTAGGAATATTGGCATGAGCGCTCTTTCTGTCCAGGGTCGGATTACCCTGATCGCCGGTTGCTGTCTGTTGGTGACAGCCGCCGCTCTGGTTGCCTCTTCGATTTACAACGCGAACAAGATGCAACAGCAGGTGCGGCAAGCCACCATGCACGAGGCGCAGCAGTCTGCCGAGAACTGGATGAAGGCGATGGGCTCGGAGCAGGCGGCCAAGGTGACCAGCTATCTCGATGAGGCCTATTTCCGCGCCAGTTTGCTGGCGGAGAGCGTGTTGTTCCAGCGCAAGAATGCGGCCGAGAACTTTCTCCATTCGGAGGCGCTGCGCAGCGCCGTCAATCAGCAACTGCACGATGCCGTTGCCTCATCGACCAATCTGCTTGGTGTCTATGCGGTGTTCGAGCCTGACCAGCTGGATGGGGAAGACAGCAACTATCAGGGCTCAACGGCGCTGGGTTCCAACGACAAGGGGCGTTTTTCCAGTTACTGGGCCTATGACAACGGCAAGATAGAACCGGAAGTGCAGAATGAGGATGTACTGGCCGATGAAAGCCCGACCGAGGCTGGTGGAATCGAAAACGAGTGGTATCGCTGCAGTATTCGCACCCGTGCCCTCTGCCTGCTGGAGCCCTATCTGGACGATGTGGGCGATAAACAGATATTGATGACCTCGGTGACGGTCCCGCTGCTGGAGCAGGAGACCTTGCTGGGGATGGTCGGGGTCGATATCTCGCTGGCCACTTTGCAGAGTCTGGTCAGTACCATGGACAAGGAGCTCTATGAGGGCAAGGGCAGAATCTTGCTGGTCAGTCACGAGGGGCGCGTGGCGGGAGCCGATGAGTTCGATGTGACCATGGGACGCGGGCTGGATCAGAAGTATCAGGGGCTGGCCAGCGAGCTGAAAGGCTGGCTCAGTCAGGGTCAGGAGCTGACTCGCTGGAGCAGCGATG
Organism: Aeromonas sp. R1-1; assembly: GCF_040908495.1. Lineage (NCBI taxonomy): Bacteria > Pseudomonadati > Pseudomonadota > Gammaproteobacteria > Aeromonadales > Aeromonadaceae > Aeromonas > Aeromonas sp. R1-1. The sequence goes on from NZ_JBFODV010000054.1 coordinate 7,478, forward strand.
GCACCCTGTTGCAGACCTTTGTCCCGGTATCCATGCGTGGCACCGACCGTAAATGGGGCATCTACATTGAATTGCCACGGGCAGTAGTACTGGCCTCGGCCCAGGAACTGCAAGATGAGCTGGCCAGTGAGGCCAATCGCAGCGTGGTCTCGCAGCTGTCGATCGGAGTGTTGATCTCGCTGGTTGCCCTGAGTTTTATCTGGTTGATGGCGCGCCAGATTGTGGCACCCATCCGCGCCGTAGTTGCCCGTCTCAAGGATATCGCCAGCGGCGAGGGGGATTTGACCCAGCGTATCGAGATCCTGCGGCAAGACGAGATCGGCGAGCTGGCCAAGTGGTTCAACAGCTTCCTCAACAAGTTGCAATCCACCATCAGTCAGGTGATTGATACCGTCTCCGGTACGCGTAACAGTGCCGAGCGAGCCGCGCAGGTGGCCGAGCGCACCAGCAGCGGCATGCAGGCCCAGTATCAGGAGATCGATCTGGTGGCGACGGCATTTGAGGAGCTGAGCGCCACGGCGTTGCAGGTCTCCGGTAATGCCGGCTCGGCGGTGGCGGCTGCCAACACCACTGACGCTGCAGCGCAAGAGGGCAAATATGTCGTTGCTGACACCCAGGAGGCGATGCGCAAGCTAATGACCATCATCAACGATGCCCAGCCGGTGGTGGAGCGACTCTCCGCCAACAGCGACAACATCAATGACATCCTCATCGTGATCCAGGGGATTGCCGAGCAGACCAACTTGCTGGCGCTGAATGCAGCTATTGAAGCGGCGCGGGCCGGTGAGCAGGGCCGTGGCTTTGCCGTGGTGGCTGATGAGGTGCGCAATCTGGCGGGTCGCACCCAGAATGCCATCGTCGAGATCCAGACCCTGATCAGCCAACTGCAATCCGGTACCGGCGCCGTGGTCAAGGCGATCCGCGATGGTCATGAACAGGCTGACGAGACGCTTGCCAAGGTGGATCTCTCGGTGCAGGTGCTGGAGCAGATTATCCAGTCGGTCTCCACCATCCATCAGATGAACGAGCAGATTGCCCGGGCGGCGCAGGAGCAGAGCCGGGTGGCGGACGAGATCAACCGTAACGTCAGCAACATTCGCGATGTGAGCCACACCATTCGGGCCGAGGCGGCGACCTCCGCCGAAAATGGTCGCGAGCTCTCTGCGCTGGCGGACAAGCAGCAGCAGCTGGTGGGGCAGTTCAAGGTATAGAAGGGATGAAAAAAGGCGCCATCCAGCTGGAGGCGCCAAACACATTCAGATGACAGACTGGGTCAAACCGGTGAGATTTGAGCCCCTCTTCCCGCAGAGGAAGAAACACAACACCACAATCGCAGTCGAAAGACTCACTAAAAACACATGTAAACCAACACGTAGTAGAAAATGTGAGCCATATGACGACTGATTGCTGGGCGAATTATGTTTATTCACTGGTCGACCCGCAACCGACAAATTATAATGCGCCCCATTAGAAAAACTCATCGTCGGCTGGTGTCATGTCTCGTCGTTTACCCCCGCTCAATGCCCTCAAGGCCTTTGAAGCTGCGGCTCGTCACTTAAGCTTTACCCGCGCAGCAGAAGAGTTGTTTGTGACTCAGGCTGCCATCAGTCACCAGATCAAGGCGCTGGAGGAGTATCTTGGCATCAAGCTGTTCCGCCGCAAAAACCGCTCCTTGTTGCTGACCGAAGAGGGGCAGGGCTATTTCCTGGATATCAAAGACATCTTTGCCTCCATCTCTGAGGCGACCGACAAGCTGCTGGCCCGCAGTGCCAAGGGGGCGTTGACTGTCAGTTTGCAGCCGAGTTTCGCCATCCAGTGGCTGGTGCCGCGGTTGGTCAAGTTCAGCGAGCGCCACCCCGATATCGACGTGCGGATCAAGGCGGTCGATCTCGACGAAGGGTCGCTCACCGACGATGTGGATGTGGCCATCTATTACGGCCGCGGCAACTGGCCGGGTCTGCGCTCGGACAAGCTGCATACGGAATACCTGATCCCGGTCTGTTCCCCCTTGCTGCTGACCGGGCCCAAACCGCTGCGTACGCCGCAAGATTTGACTCTTCATACCCTGCTGCACGATACCTCCCGCCGCGACTGGAAGGCCTGGTTCCGCCAGCTCGATATCGATGCCCCCAACGTCAATCAGGGGCCCATCTTCAGCCACTCCACCATGGTGATCCAGGCGGCGATCCACGGCCAGGGGGTGGCGCTTGGCCACAGCGTGCTGGCACAACCCGAGATTGAGGCCGGCCGCCTTATCTGCCCGTTCGAGCAGGTGCTGGTGAGCAAAAATGCTTTCTATCTGGTGTGTCAGGAGCAACAGTCGGATCAGGGCAAGATCGTTGCCTTCCGCGACTGGATGCTGGAGCTGGTGGAGCAGGAAGAGGCGCGTCGCAGGGCAAGGCTCGCCGATGCATGAGGTGATCCGCGAGGGGGCAATTGATGCCCCCGTTCGCATTTTGCTGGCCCACGGGGCAGGCGCGGGGATGGATCATGTTTTTCTTGCCGAGTTGTCACGCCTGCTGGCTGGCCCCGACATCGAAGTGGTGCGCTTCAACTTTCCCTACATGACCAGGCGAGCACAGGATGGCAAGCGCCGTCCGCCGGACAGGGCGCCTGTGCTGCTCGCCCATTGGCGCGACATGATCCGCGAGTTTGCCCATCCACGGCTGTTTCTGGCGGGCAAGTCGATGGGCGGGCTGATGGCGGCGGAACTCTATCGTGAAGGCAAGGGTGAGATGAATGCTGCAGGATTGCTCATTCTCGGGTATCCTTTCCACCCTCCGGCCAAGCCCGACAGCTGGCGAGGCGAGGTACTCAAGCATATTGCAGTGCCAACCCTGCTGTTGCAGGGGGAGCGCGACACCTTCGGTAGTCGCGCCGAACTGGCCGATTTCCCCTTCTCACCCGCCGTATCGGTCCATTGGTTGACCGATGGTGATCATGGTTTCAAACCGCGTAAAGCCAGTGGCGTGAGTGAGCAGGAGAATATGCAGCATGCAGCGGCGGCCATCAGCCATTTTGTGGCCCGACATGGATAGCACGAGAGGGTTGGTTTGATTGCCAGCCGTGATGAGAGAGGGAGTGTGAGGATGCAGATCCATCGACATTGGCTGATACTGGCCGGTCTCTTCGGGTTGACGGCCACCATGCTGGGGGCTTATGGCGCCCATGGATTGGCGGCGACCGGCATTACGCCCGAGCGTCTGGCGGCGTTCAATACCGCCGTGCAATATCAGTTTTTTCACGCATTGGCCCTGCTGGTTCTGGGCTGGTGTGGTGTGCGCAGCAGGGTGATCCACCTGGCTGGCACCGCTTTTGTGCTGGGGATCATCGGATTCTCCGGCAGTATTTACGCCATGGTGCTGCTTGGCAGCAAGGGGCTGGGGTTGATTACTCCGGCCGGTGGCCTCTGTTTTATGTTGGGATGGGCGGCCCTGATCTGGGCTGGCTGTCGTCTTGGAGGAAAAAATGAATAATCTGCTGCTTTATTGCCGCCCCGGTTTTGAGAAAGAGGCGGCTGCAGAGATCACCGAGCGTGCCGGTAACATGCAGTGCTACGGTTTCGCCCGGGTCAAGGACGACAGCGGTTATGTGATCTTCGAACTGTATGACGAGGAGCAGGCGGACCTGCTGGCTCGCAAGCTGCCGTTCCGGGAGCTCATCTTCATCCGCCAGATGCTGGTGGTCACCCATGAGCTGAAGGATCTGGATGTCGCGGACAGGATCTCCCCGATCCTTGAGGCGGTGAGTGACTACACCATTTGTGGCGATCTGCGGGTCGAAACTGCGGATACCAACGAAGCGAAAGAGCTGTCGGCCTTCTGCCGCAAGTTCACCGTGCCGCTGCGTCAGGCGCTGCGCAGCAACGAGATCCTGACCAAGAAGGAGACGCCAAACCGTCCGGTGTTCCACGCCTTCTTTATGGCCAATGATCATGTCTTGCTGGGCTACTCTTATTCGTTCAACAACTCCGGATTCCACATGGGGATCCCGCGCCTGCGCTTCCCGGCCGATGCGCCGAGCCGCTCCAGCCTCAAGCTGGAGGAGGCGTTTTACGTGTTCTTGCCGCGGGAAGAGTGGGATGTGCGTCTCTGCTCAGGCATGAAGGCGGTGGATCTGGGCGCCTGCCCGGGTGGCTGGACCTATCAGCTGGTGCGTCGTGGCATGATGGTGACGGCGGTCGACAACGGCATGATGGCCCAATCCCTGATGGATACCGGTCAGGTCAAGCATATCCGGGATGACGGTTTCGTCTGGCGTCCGAGCAAGAAGAACACCTACTGGCTGGTGTGCGACATGGTCGATAAACCGGCGCGGGTCGTTCACATGATTGCGGACTGGTTCCGTGAGGGTGACTGCCAGGAGGCGATGTTCAACCTCAAGCTGCCGATGAAGAAGCGTTATGCCGAGTCGGTGCACAATATTGAGGTATTGCGCGAGATGCTCAAGGAGATCGACAACGCGTTCGTGATCCAGGCCAAGCAGCTCTATCACGATCGAGAAGAGATCACCGTACATGTTTACAACAAGTACTGGGTCTCCAAACTCGAGCCCAAGGCGTGATGTAGCAGTTCTGCCCGTACGATAAATACCAAGGCCGACAGGGAAACCTGTCGGCCTTTTGCTATTCGGCTGCCGGAAAATATCAGAAACGGTAATCGAGGCGCAGGGAGGATTCGTCGTCGGTCACCTTGATCTCTATCTGCAGCGGGATGGTTTTGTCGACCGGATTGAATTGCATTTTGATGCCATCCCCTCTCAATCTGATTGCCGTATGCAGTCCACCGGCTTTGAATTTGACCTTGGGTCTAAAGCGTTCAATCGATAGACTGATGCTCTTTTCCGGGGTCAGATTGAGCTGCGGGTAGGAGGTGATCGTTTGATTGCCAAAGTTGTCGGTGGAGACTTCAATACCAAACGACAGGGGTTTGGGCGCCTTGAGCAAGTCGTTGGTATCCAGGCTTGAACGCCATACCTCGGTGGCAGTCCGTTTTTCCTGCTGTGGCAGTTTGGCGATTTGGGTTGATTGGGCCTGTTCGAAGGCACTGGCAGTGCCACAAACCAGCATCAGACCCGACACCAGATAGCACCCGTATCCCTTCATGAAAAACACTCCCTGTTCTTCTTCTCTATTGAACATAGTTGCTGTTTGGGGAGTGGCAAAGGATTCGGAAATATAAAAAAGGGAGCCTAGGCTCCCTTTTAAAATCAATTGGTTAGCTTACAGGCGATCGATGATGGCTTGGGTGAATTCGCTGGTGGAAGCTGTACCGCCCAGATCGCGGGTGACCCGATCACCGGATTCGATGGTAGCTCGTACCGCCTCGCGTATCCGCTCTGCTTTATCCTGCATGCCGAGGTACTCCAGCATCTGGATGGAGGCGAGGATCACCGAGGTCGGGTTGGCAATGTTCTTGCCTGCGATGTCGGGGGCAGAGCCGTGGACCGCTTCGAAGATGGCCGCGCCATCGCCGATGTTGGCGCCGGGTGCCATCCCGAGACCGCCAACCAGACCGGCGCAAAGATCCGAGAGGATGTCGCCGAACAGGTTGGTGGTGACCATGACATCGAAACGCTCCGGATACATCACCAGATTCATGCAGGCGGCATCGACGATCATCTCTTCGCTCTGTATATCTGGATAGTGGCTGGCGATTTCACGTGCCACTTCGAGGAACAGGCCGGAGGTCGATTTGAGGATGTTCGCCTTGTGGATGATGGTGACCTTCTTGCGCCCTTCCTGACGAGCCAGCTCGAAGGCAAACTTGACGATGCGCTCGGCCCCTTCGCGGGTGATGATGCTCATCGCCTCGGCACTCTTGTTGTCATCGCTGCGCTTCTGACCTGCACCCGAGTACATCCCTTCGGTGTTTTCACGCACTGTGATGATGTCGATGTTGTCGTAACGGCTTCTGGTGCCCTTGAAGGAGATGACCGGGCGCACGTTGGCGTAGAGGTTGAACTTCTTGCGCAGGGAGACGTTAATGGAGGTAAAACCGCCGCCGACCGGCGTGGTCAATGGCCCTTTCAGGCTCACCTTGTTCTTCTCAATCAGATCCAGGGTAGCCTGGGGCAGCAGCTCGCCATGCTTCTCTAGGGCAACCAGACCCGCATCAGCGTATTCGTACTCAAAGTCACAGCCCGCATGGGTCAGGATCTGGATGGCTGATTCTATGATGCTGGGGCCGATGCCGTCACCGGGGATCACGGTAATTTTTCTTTTGGACATGAGAGGGTTCCACTTCCAGGGTATAGGGGAGGATGGGGCTGCTTTATAGCATTTACTCAGCAAACCAACCACATTCCTTTACATTCTACTCACTTTTATCAACAGCGAGGGTGAGTCTCGTCATGGTTCACGCCCTTGTCTGCATTTTTGTTCGGCCATTTAGTCCGGCTGGGGCGGGTAGCGGATGTCCCGCAGGTTGAATCCCAGCGGAATATCCCGCTGCAAGCGCACCAGCCGCTGGGCCAGCAGGGCCTCATCCTGATGTTGGCGCAGTTTGATCAGTGGCTTGGCGGTATCCTCTTGCTGGCAGGCTTCGAGCATGGCCGCCAGATTGCCATATTGCTGCAACAGCTGGGTGGCGGTCTTGGGGCCGATCCCCGGAACCCCCTTGATATTGGAACCGCTGATACCGGTCAGGGCCCAGAAGTCGACCAGCTGAGCAGGGGCTACCCCATATTGCTGCTGGACGAAGGCGGAATCCAGCCAGCGCTTGTTGAAGTAGTCGCGCACCCGGATCTGCGGGCAGATCAGTTGGCAGAAGCCCTTGTCGGTGGAGATGATGGTCGCCTGATGGCCATGGCTGGCGATGCCGCTGGCGAGGGTGGCGATAAGGTCATCCGCTTCATCGGTCTCGGAGAGCAGGGCATCGACACCGCACTCCCAAAAGGCATCCTGCAGGGTCGCCAACCCCTCACGCAGTTCAGGGGGCATGGGGGTTCGCCCCTCCTTGTAGGCCGGATAGACCTCTTTGCGCCAGCTATGCACCTCGCCATCAAACACGGCAATGACATGGGTCGGCTCGCTATTGGCCAGCAGCTTGCGGCAGGTATTGATAAGGTTGGCGCGGGTTGCAACCAGCGCCTGGGCAGGGGTCAGTGCCTGCTGGGCCTGTACCGCGTGCAGACGGCGAATGAGGTTGAGGGCATCGATGATGAGCAGGTGTGGCCGGATAGTTGACATGGGGCACTCTTGGCGGTCGGGACGCCCCATTGTAACAAACCGCTCGCCTTATGGGGGATTGATGGCGGTCGGGAAGGCATAGCGCCAATAAAGAGGGGCGCCGATGCGCCCCTCTGTCGATGATGTATCTGTACCCTAGCGGACGATTTCGTAGCAGGGCACATACTGGCTGCCCGGCAGCTTCATCCGCTGCTGCTTGACGAAACTCTCCAGCAGCTTGTCCATCAGGTGCATCAGCTCCTTGTCACCGTGCAGCTTGAAGGGGCCTTTCTTCTCGATGGCGCGAATGCCCCCTTCCTTGACGTTGCCGGCGACGATGCCGGAGAAGGCACGACGCAGGTTGGCGGCCAGCAACTGGGGCGGCTGGTTGCGGTGCAGATCCAGACTGGCCATGCTGGCGTGATCCGGTTCGAAGGGAAGCTGGAACTCCGGCTCAATCTTGAGGGACCAGTTGAAAGAGTAGGCATCGCCGACAGATTTGCGGTATTCGCGGATTTTCGGCATAGCCTCTTTCATCACCCGGGCCACTTCCGGTGCATCGCCGACAATGATCCGGTAGAGCTTGGTCGCAGGTTCACCGAGGGTCGCCTTGATGAAGTCGTCGATGGCACGGAAGTAGTCGGCACTCTCTTTCGGGCCGGTCAGGATGATGGGCATCGGCTGCCGCTCGTTGGCCGGATGCATCATGATGCCGAGCAGATAGAGCAGCTCTTCGGCGGTGCCGACCCCACCCGGGAAGATGATGATGCCGTGGCCGAGGCGTACGAAGGCTTCCAGCCGTTTCTCGATATCCGGCAGGATCACCAGCTCGTTGACGATGGGGTTTGGCGGTTCGGCCGCGATGATGGAAGGCTCGGTCAGGCCGATGTAGCGGCCGTTTCTTACCCGCTGTTTGGCATGGCCGACGGCGGCCCCCTTCATCGGGCCCTCCATGGCGCCAGGGCCACAGCCGGTACAGATGTTCAGCTCACGCAAGCCCAGTTCGCTGCCCACGGCGCGGGTGTACTGGTACTCGATCTCGTTGATGGAGTGGCCACCCCAGCAGACGATCAGGTTGGGATCGGCGCCGGGCAGGATCACCTTGGCGTTGCGCAGGATGGCGAACACCACGTTGGAGATATGAGTCGAATTGGTGAGGTTGACCAGCCGGTTCGATTCGATCTGATTGGAGACATAGAGAATGTCGCGCAGCACCGAGAAGAGGTGCTCCTGAATGCCGCGAATGATCTCGCCATCGACAAAGGCGTGCTCGGGGGCATTGAACAGTTCCAGCTTGACCCCGCGCTCGCGCCGGATCACATGAATATCGAACGATTTGAAGCGCTCCAGTATCTCCTTGGAGCTGTCGGTATGGCTACCGGAATTGAGCACTGCCAGCGAGCAGTTGCGAAACAGTTGATAGATATCGCTGGAGGCAGTCTGCTTGAGGCGATCCACCTCGAGCTGTGACAGCAAATCCATGCTGCCAACGGGATTGATGTGCGTAATCATAGGTTCCCCTTTACTCACTTGTTATCGTTGTGTTTTTCCCTGGGGAGAAAAGGGGACGCTATGTTGCATCCCCTGAGATCGATAGTAGTGGTAATAGAGGGAGGAGGGAAATAGGGCGACGACTGTTCGCTGTTTTTTTAGCCGCTTGTCAGGCCAGAGTCACTTGATCCCGACCGGTGTGCTTGGAGTGGTAGAGCGCCTTGTCCGCCCGTTCAAACACATCTGACGGGTTGTCCCCATCCTTGAACAGGGTTGCACCGATGGAAATGGTGATCTCCACCTTGGCATCGCGAAAACGGAACGGGATGCTCTTGATGGTCTGGCGCAGGGTCTCCAGCGGCTTCTGGAACTTGTCCGGATTGATGTTGGGCAGCAACACCACGAACTCTTCTCCACCAAAACGGGCGATGAAATCTGTATCACGCAGCGCGCTTTGCAGCGCCTTGGCGACTACTTTCAGCGCCTTGTCACCCGCCATATGGCCGTAGTTGTCATTGATGTTCTTGAAGTGATCGATGTCGATGATCGCCATGCAGAGCGGAGTGCGGTAACGAAGCCAACGTTTGTACTCCTGCTCCAGCCGTTCATCGAGGGCAGCCCGGTTGTGCACCTGGGTCAGGCTGTCGAGGAACAGCTTGTGTTTTTGAATGGTCAGCCGCTTCTTGTACTCGGCGGTCTCCTCCTTCATCAAGCGCAGCTTGGACTCCATGGTGGAGAGGCGGGTGAGCAGGTGACGCTCCCGCGCCGCCGTGCTGTCACGCTCCTGCAGCAGCAGGTTGATGGCGCCCATATGGCCGGAGATGGCGCGCTTGAGCGCATCGATGGAGTTATGGCTGGCCAGGGAGTGATCGATCGCCTGCAACTCGTTGACCAGCGCCTCGCGGGTCTCTCGGGTTTCGTTTTGCAGCGCACGCCCCTCATCGAGGGATTCGGTAAACCCGACATGTACTGCGGAGAGGCTTTCGTTGAGGGAGCTGAGGAAGGCGCGGGAGGCTTTACGCTCCTCACGGGTGCCTTCGATGATGAGCTCGATCACCTGCAGGCAGGTTTCCGCCAGCAGGGCAGGGTTGATCCCGATCAGCAGTTGGCGGCGAATATCGCTCAGGCTCTCGCCGATGGCGCCGGCAAAGTCGAGTTCGGTGATAAGCCGCTGCAGCTCATCGGCGATGCGAGCGTGATCCTTTAGATCAAATGGGTCGACATCTGGCTGGCCATCATTGCTGGCAGTATCGCTTTCTTGTTGAGTTGCACCTGAAGGTGCCAACAGGGGCTGACTTGGCAGCAGCTGGATCTTGATCGCCTGCTGGTAGAACTCCAGCAGCTTGATCACCTTCTTTTGGTGATCGGCAATGCCGTAACCGGCGGGACTTGCCAGAAATTCCTTTAGGGACTTGCGGGTCTCTTCCGGGAAGCCCTTGATGTTTTTCAGCTGTTTGGAACCAAGTTCGATGGCGGTCTGGGTCAAGGTGATCGACTCTTCCAGCGCATTGCTGTGCTGCTGTAGCAATTTTTCAATGGCCAGCAGGTCGGCGTCCAGCGAGGTAAATGCGGGATTGTTATCCAGTTTCTGCTTGAGCTTGGCGAAGCGATTGTCCAGCTCGCGGTCGAAACCACGGCAGGAGAGCATCAACTTGTTGATAAACTGGATGCCGCGAGCACGCTCTGCATCAGAAAACGACAGTACGCCGTCGAGTTCCAGCTGTTTCTGCTGAAGGGATTCCCTGAGTCTTGCCAATTGTCCTGCTACGGCAGCGATGTCATTCATTATCAGGTCGCCCTGTTGTCATTATTGTTTTTGGTGTTGGATAGCAACAGTGGTCGAACCTGGTTTCGATCCTCGCCTGTTATCTACATTATTTCCTGGTGGTTATCGGCTGCCGGCTTCCTTGCAAGGCTGGGCCAATTAACCCATTGCTTTTCATGAGAAGAATTGACTTTTACCAGTCCCTTGTCAATTGCCATCAGGCCGCATTGCCACACATCTCCATTAAAAAATGCCGCTTGTTGGCAATCGATCGCAGCCAGCTCCAACCAGGCGTTTTGCTGGCATTTTTCACTGAGCTGAATGGCTCCCGACAGGGCGAGATAGCAGAGGTCAAACAGGCCATTGTGATCGAGTGCGGTCGCCGCTTTCGGCAGGAAGGGGTGACTGACAATCCCGAGGCTGATCTGGCGATCCAGTGGATAGTTGCAAGGGAAGGCGGCGATGGCGGTCAGCAGGTCTCCCGCCAGTTGATGCAGGTTGGTGACGTGGCGTTGTGGCACCACATAGAGCATGTGTCCTTCACGCAAGTCATAGATACGGCCATCTTGCGGGGTCAGGGTGTCCATATAGGCACCGAAGGCCTGCTCGATTTCTCTGCTGGCCTGATAGCCGTGGCGCTCCAGCGTATTGACCAGGAAAGGCACCCGGAACAGCAGATAGTGCAGCTTGTCATCGAACTCGCTGGAGGGCTGTTCACTGAGGTACCAGCGATCCGATTTCAGCTGGCGCTTTGCCATCTCCCGGGGCCAGCGGTTCATTAGCCGCTGCCAGTTGGCCAGCCCCGAGCGTGGCTCGATCAGCAGGGCCTCATTGGTCCGTTTCAGTTGCAGGCGGGCAGTACGCAGCTTGAGCCAGAGGGTGAAGAAGAGGTAGATAAAGAGCGCCAGCAGCAGGCTGGTGGTAATGCTCGACCAGAGATAGCGCTCCTGCTGATGCTGGCTGTTGTTAAGTCGCTGCTCCAGCTCTTTGATATGTTGTACCCGCTCGACCTGAACATAGTTGTCGCGGATCGCCGCCTGCTCCATGGCCTGCTCCTGCTGGCGCACCTCCTCGCCAAGACGGTGGAAGCGCTTGTAGCTGTCGAGAGCCTGATGCAGATACCCCTTCTGCTCGTAGGCAAGCGACAACAGGCGGAATACCTCGTACTGACGGCGGGTATCACCGAGCTGATTGGCCAGCGCGCGGGCGTTCTCCAACTGCAGGATGGCGATGGCGGCCTCCTGTTTCTTCAGATAGAGCTCGCCGAGCAGCAACAGGGTATCGATCAGCGGCTCTTTGGCATCGCTCAGTTCGTGGGACTGACGGGCCGCATTGAGGTAGTTGCTGGCCAGCGAGAGGTTGCCGCTTTGCAGGTAGGTTTTGCCGATTTCATATTTGAGCAGGGAGGCTTGCGGTCGGTTGCTCCCTTCATCGAGCAGATCCAGCGCATTAAAGAAGTAGACCAGCGCCATATTGAGGTCGCCCTGCTCGCGGTTGAGTCGCGCCAGCACCATCAGGGAGTCGCACAGCAGGGAGGGGTTGCCGATGGAGTGGAAGTAGTTGGCCGCCTCATTGGCATACTGCAGCGCTTTCTGTGGCTCCTGCTCCTGCTGGTAGAGTTTCACTATCTGGTTCGACAGCAGGCCGAGAAAGAGCGGGTCGTTGAGGCTTTTGGCCTGTTGCTGGGCATCGATATATTCCCCCAGCGCCAGCTGTGGCTGCTGCAGCGCGCGATAAAGATCGCCGCTGATGGCGCTGACCCAGGCACTGGCGAGGGAATTGGGGGTCTTGGCGGCCCAGATCCGCGCATCTGCCAAGTGGGCCTTGGCATCATCGAAGTGCTGGTTCTCGATGTCGTAGCTGGTGCGTTGCAGGCGGCCATAAATCTGCAGCTGGCTCTGCTTGAGCGTGGGGACGGCCAGCTGCTCGTCCAGTTGATCCATCAGGGCGCGGCTGGTGCTCTGGTTATCCGGTTTGAGGGCCTGACTGCGGATCTTGAGATAGAGGCCGTGGGCCTTGAGTTCCGGTTGTCGCTCTTTGTCTGCCAGCTCCATCGCCTTGTCGAGCGCTTGCTGGGTGGCCTGATATTGGCCCAGTTGCAGCAGACACTCCCCTTTGAGCAGATGGGCGCCTATGGTCTGGGCCGCCGTGCTGTAACTCAGGATGGGCTCGCGATAACCGAACTCCTGGCGATTGCTGATGATTTGCTGGGGATTATTGGCTGCGCGCGTCAGGAAGGCGGTGGTGATCTGGACGCATCTGGCAGGATCGGTCAGTACCATCGATTGCGCTTGTTGCAGATCGATAGAGAGTTGCTCCTTGTCCAGATCCAGATTCGGAGCTGACAGGGAGGACATCATCATGGCCAGAAAAAACAGTTGATTCATTGGATTAAGGACGGCGCAGAGGTGTTGGCATGTTATCCAAGCCCCCCCCTGCGAGTCCAGCGTTTACTGTGGTTTGCTGGTGGCCGGCAAGTGGGTTTCGTCTGGATTTTATTATCCAGCCCCCTTATCCCAGCTGCATAAAGCATCGATTGAAACCTTTTTGCCAGTCATGGAGGGCAGTGTACCTGCCCTCTCTGTCGCAACTCGACTTTATTGGCGGATCAGACGCAGGTTGGCGGGCACGGCTTCGAAATCGGAGCGGAACGGGTTGATGTCGAGGCCGCCGCGGCGGGTATAGCGGGCATAGACGGTCAACTGCTCAGGCTGGCAATAGTGCTTGAGGTCGATAAAGATCCGCTCGATGCACTGCTCGTGGAACTCGTTGTGCTGGCGGAACGAGATGAGATAGCGCAGCAGCTTCTCCCGATCGAGTTTCGGCCCCTTGTAGCGGATCACCACTGAGCCCCAGTCGGGCTGGCTGGTGACCAGACAGTTGGATTTGAGCAGGTGGCTGTGCAGGGTCTCCTCGACCAGCTCGCTACCGGCTGCCCCTTGCAGCAGGGAAGCATCAAACTCGTAATTGTCTACCTCGATATCCTGCTCATCAATGCACTCGCCGGGCAGCAGGGCAATCTGGTGCGGCGCCTTGTCGAGGGGGAACAGGGTCACCTTGACGGTCTCACCGGCACAGGCACTCAGATCCTTGGTCAGCATGGCGGCGACTGCCTCGATAGAGTCGCAACGGGTCTGGTTGAAGGAGTTGAGGTAGAGCTTGAAGGATTTGGATTCGATCAGGTTCGCACTGGTGGCCGGAATGGCCACTTCACCCACCGCCACCATCGGCTTGCCCTTGGCATTGAGCCAGGAGAGCTCATAGAGGGTCCAGACATCGCAACCGCTAAAGGGCAGGTCATCGCCCAGCTGGAGATCATCCCGGTTCAGGCTACGTGGAACTGGCTGCAGCAGGGAGGGGGTGTACTGGCTGATGTAATCGGATTGCTGGCCCAGGCTCAGGCCGGTCAGGGCGCTGGCCCCGGCGTATCTATCTTGTTTGCTCACAGGGTTGCTCACGTAATGTGCTCATGATGAGTGGAATGAAACGGGCCATTGCAGGGCCGGATGGTTGCAGCCGTTTGGCTTGGGCGTCAGCCTCTCTGTATCCCAGGTTTTGTTTCCCGGGTCGCAAGGTCGGCTGGCAACCTTGTCTGTTACCGGGTTTGGTGGTGCAATAGCGGACTTTGCCAGCAATTGTGGGGATTTTCGATGTCGGATCAAGTTTTGTCTGCCCTGGAGCACTTTTTTGCCCGCTGGCAACGGGATGGCGAGGCCAGACGAGGCCTGCCCCTGTGCGAGTGGGAGGCGGACTGGCTTTCCCCCTGCCAGCTTGGTGAGCCCGCCGATGGTCGGGTGGCCTGGCGTCCTCACCATCGCTCCGAGCCCGCCGACTTTACAGCCATGGCCGATGCCCTCGAGCTGACGATTCATCCCAGCGCCATTGCCCTGTTCGGGCACTGGTTCAGCCGCCCCATCCCCTGCCTTTTCAAGGGGCTGCGCCTTGAATTGCTCCTGCCGTGGAACGACGTGGATCTCGACCTGCTCAAGGAGAACCTCATCGGCCACTTGCTGATGCTGCGCAAGCTAAAACGAACCCCCTCCATCTTTATTGCCACCACCCGCAACGAGATGACGCTCATCTCGCTGGATAACGAGAGTGGTCAGGTGTGGCTGGAGTGGCTCGATTCCGGCCGCCGTCTGACGCTGGCGCCCTCTTTGCCGGCGTTTCTGGAGCGGCTGGAGACGTTGCCGCAATAGCGCCGCTTCGAGCCAAGGTTACTCATCGGAACGAAAAGAGCCTTGCCATGCGGCAAGGCTCTTTTTTATGGCATCGCGTACAGGGAACGCGCTTAATCCTTGAAATCCCAGGAGAGGTTGGAGATCAGACGGCAGCTGTCGCACTTGAAGTCGAAGATCTCGTGCAGTGGCTCTGCCAGCGCCCACTCACCGCCACAGCTGGGGCAGGGGCGCGCCTTCTCCTCGGCCGCGCTCAACCCGCCCACTCGGTAGAGGTAGTAGTAGGTGGGGATGCCGCTCAGCACTTCCAACCGTTTGGCCAAATCGGTGCCGCGCCGGTAGAGGCGGCTGCCCACTTCGCCGATTTCGTGCAGCGCCGCATGTTCGGCGATGGAGCCGTTCATCTGCAGCTGATCGCATGCCTCCCAATCCTCCTGCCACTTGATGATCTGTTTCTGATCGCCGTTGGCGACCGCGGGCAGCTGGTAGAGCGGAATGGGGGCGAAGTGGTCACCACAGCGCAGCGGCGAGCAGGTATGCAGGAAGCTGGTATAGAGCATCATCCAGCTGGGGCGCTCGCCCTGTGTGCCGCAAGGGTCGGTGCTGTCGGAGAGCAGATCCGCCCCTTGAAGATGGAGCTTTGGCGCCAATAACCCGGACTGATTGAGCTGCTGTTCGGCCAGTTTGACCTGCTCGCTCTGGTTGTCGGGGTGCAGGCTATCCTGCTCCGGGCAGACTACCCGACTGACGAAATAGCCGTCATGCATGCTGGTGGGGAATTCCCGCCCGAGGATCTGGCCCTGATAACGCAGCATGTCGAGGTAGTTGACGATGGCCCGCTCGGCTTCGCCAAGGGAGGTATCGCGGTAACACTCAAAGCAGAGTTCGACGATATACATGGTTCAGCCTTGCCCCTGCTGGAGGAGCAGGTCGGTCAGGCGATCCACCTTCTGTTCGATGCGCGCGAGCTGTTCGGCGAGTTGCTGCAGGGTGAGCTCCGGTGCTGGCTGAGGCACAGCCTCTGGCAGGATCTCGCTCTCGGCGGTCGCAACTGGCTGCTGCTTCCACTGGCTCAGCACTTTCAGCAGCTCGGCCATCGGCACAGGCTGGGTGAGGCGGGCCTTGATCATGGCAGTGGTGGGCGTCAGGCCCTTGGCGGCCAGCTCGTTGGCAATTCGGATGATCTCGTGGGCGGACATAAGCATGCTCTGGGTGAGAAGGGGGGATCGATATCGGGGCGGGATCTTAACCAAAGCCGGCAGGGGAGGAAAGGGGCGGGCGGCTTAGCGGGGCTGGCGCAGCATCACATCGAGCTGGTCGATCGCCTCGCACCAGTCGGAGTCGTTCCACAGGGCATCGCGCAGAAAGCTGGCCTGGGCGGCGTTCCAGAAACCGGCCTCCGGCAGCAGGGTCTCATTGTCGAGGTGATGGTCGTGCACAAAGCGGTGCAGGCTCAGCTCGTCGTTGGCCATCCCGAGCTGGGCAAACAGGGCTGGCAGATCGTGGACAAGGGGTTCCATCTCGTCTCTCCCTTTGTTTAATCCCTGAGATTATAGACAGGCACAGCCATCGGGCGCAGAGACGAGATTGGGGATCAGGCAGAGGGGATGCGATGGGGTGGCAGATCAACGCCCACGACGTGCAGCCCCTGCATCTTGAGGGTGCCCTGATAGTGGCTCTCGCCATCGCTGGAGAATTCAAACTGATAGTGGGTCAGCAGCCGCAGGGGATTATGCGCCAGCTCCCGCCGATGGCGAGCCAGTGACAGCAGTTGCAGATCATGGTGCTGGCAGTAGCGGCGCATATATTGCCAGGCCACTTCTGCCTGTTGGCGTTGCAGCCAGAACAGGCCGGCAACGGCAATCAGCAACAAAATTCCGAGCATCTCTCCCATAGGCGGGCTTCCTTATCGTGATGTCGATAACCGGGAGTCCTGCTCGGCACTCCCGATCTCCTTTTCTATTTCCCGCCGTGTTGCCTCGTGGCGTGAGGGGGAGGCGAGGGATCAGGCCGAGGCAAACAGACGGCCGATGGCCTTGCCCAGCGCATCGCTGCGCTCGGGGTCTCGCAGTCTGGCCAGCATATCATTGCGCAGGGCCGGTAAAGTGACCAACTCGGCAAAAACCTGATTGAAGAACTGGGTCGGTTGCAGTGCCAGCTGTTCCAGATAGTGGCTGAGCAGATTGGCATCTTTCAGATCGGGCCAGAGCCGGCCCGCAATGGCGAGCAGCAGCGCCGGGCTTGGCTGGGTTTGCAGCAGGGTCAGCAGCTTATTGGTGCGCAAGGTGCTGCCGGGGCAGGAGGCCATAGCGCGGCAGAGGTAGGCCAGGGTCTCAGGGTTGGGGGCGGCGCACTCCTGCTCCTTGCCGATCCGCTCAAGCAGGGCGCCTTGTACTGCCGGCGGCAGCGGGGCGTTTTCAAGGCTCTGGCAGAGGGCGTAGAGCGGCTCTTGCGGCAGTTTGGGCAGCGCCTTGCAGATCAGCGCCAGATTGCGTTCATCATGCAGTCGCTCGGCCAGATCGGCAAAGCCCTGTAGTCCCAGCGTCTGCCAACCGGTGTCGTTGGGGGCGGCCAGATAGTGGCAGAGGGCATCGTAATAGGCGGAAGGGGCCTGCTCCAGTTGTCGCGCCAGCTTGGCATGCAGACTGGCCATTTTTGCCTCCGCCGGGCGGAAGGTGTAGGGATTGTCGGCCAAGCGCTGGGCTTTCTCTTCATCCAGATCGCCGGTGAGCTTGTAGCCCAGGGTCTCCACTACCTGATCCATGAACAGCTTGGGGCCATTTGACATCAGCAGGCCGCGCTCATCGAGGGCAAACTTGAGGAACCAGAGGTAGTGGCGAGACTCGCTCGGCTGGAAGAAGTGTACACCCAGCCAAGCGTGCTGTTGCAGCGGCCAGGGATAGGGCTCCTGCTGCTGTTCGATACGCACAAAGGTATCGCTTGCCAGTGGCCGCACCTGGCGGCCCATGTCAAACAGCTGGAACTGGGTGCCAGCCTGAGTCAGAAATTCGGTCAAAGTATTGATGGCAGTAGGCGTCGCAGACATGGTGAGATCCGGCTAATGGTGATGCGGGCCGATTATAAGGCCCTTGCCGAGGATAGCCAGTGGCAGCAGACGCGCGTTGCGGCAGATATCAACATGGCAGCCATGCGGGGGGAGGTGTATAGTATCGCCCTTTTTTAACGGCGGCAGGCCGTGCTGGCTGCCGTGTATGTCGACGAGCCGGCTTAATCGCCGGTGCTGCGCGACCGAATGTACTGGCATCCTGGCTGACCCTGTCGGGTCAGCGGATCAATCTGTGGTTATGAGGAAGAGAGCGAGATGAATCAATATTTGCTGGTAGCTGGCCTGTTGGGGGAACTCACCGCCGAGTTGCAGCGCCTTGAGCGCTGGCAAGCTGACCATCCCGGTGACGAAGCCCTGGCAAGCACCCTGCCTTTTTGTGTCGATACCCTGAGCTTTGATCAGTGGCTGCAGTTCGTGCTGATCCCGCGCATGGAGCAGCTGGTGATGTTGCAGGCTCCGCTGCCCACCAGCGTCTCCCTTTATCCCATGGCCAGCGAAGTCTACAAAGAAGATCTGGCCGAAGCAGAAGCGCTGCTGCGCCTGATCGCCCGCTTCGATCTGCTGCTTTCCGGCAAAGTGATCGAACAATGATGCCAGATCAAACCCGAGAAGAGAGTGACTTGAAGCTGACCCTGCTCTATCAGGATGAGTGGCTGGTGGCGGTCAACAAGCCCTCCGGTCTGCTGGTGCATCGCAGTTGGCTCGACAAGGGCGAGACCCGTTTTGCCATGCAGATGACCCGGGATCTCATCGGCGGTCGCCATGTCTATCCGGTGCATCGCCTTGACCGCCCCACCTCCGGCGTGTTGCTGTTTGCGCTCGATCCGGTGATTGCCCGCGCGCTGACCGAAGCCTTCACCCAACGTCAGGTACACAAGGAGTATCTGGCTCTAGTGCGCGGCTGGGCACCCGAGCAGGGGGTGATCGACTATCCCCTCAAGGAGCAGCTGGACAAGATTGCCGATGCCATGAGCAACCCGGATCGCCCGGCGCAAGATGCCGTCACCACCTTCCGGCGTTTGCATCAGGTCGAGCTGCCCCACGCGGTCTCCAAAAAGCACCCCACCAGTCGCTACAGTCTGGTCAGATTGTTCCCGAAGACCGGCCGCAAGCATCAGCTGCGCCGTCATATGGATCACCTGTTCCACCCCATCGTCGGGGATACCACCCATGGGGATGGTCGTCACAACCGTTTCTTTCGCGAGCACTTTGGCTGCGAACGGCTGCTGCTGGTGGCCCGCACCCTGAGCTTTACCCATCCGGTGCTCAAGGTGCCGATGCGGATCCAGGCTCCGCTCGGTCAGGATGTGTTGCGCCTGTTTGCCGAGCTGGGTTGGCCCGCCAGCGAGAGCGACTACTAAGCGCCTGATCCTCAGTCCTGAACCGGTGGCATCTGACGCCAGCTTGCTGATAGAGTTGCTCAAAAGAGTGACTCAAGCAGGGAGAGGAGAATGGCGCAGATCGATATCGTGGTAGGAACTGTCTACGGCGCAGCCATGCTGGTGGCCGAGACCTTGGCAGATGAACTGGAACGCAAGGGGCATCACTGTACCCTGCACGAAGAAGCACGGCTGGCGGACATCGACCCCGGTCGTTTTTTATTGCTGGTCAGTGCCACCACCGGGCAGGGGGACATTCCTCCCAATCTGCAGCCCTTTGCCAGCGAGCTGGCTGACAAGGCGCCCTGGCTCAAGGGGCTGCGGTATGCCCTGATTGCCATGGGTGACAGCAGCTATGACCATTTTTGTGGCGCGGGCCGTCGGCTGGACGGGTTGCTGCAAGAGCTGGGCGCCACGCGAGTGATGCCCCCGCTGGAGCTGGATGCCACCGTGCACGATGAACCCGAACAGGTGGCACTCAGCTGGCTGAAAAAGTGGGATATTCAGCCCTGAATATTCTTTGAAATAGAGCTATATCAATCCCCTGATCCTTAACCGGCAGGGGATTGTTATTTGTGAACTGTCATTTCTCATATGTTCCCATAAATTATCTCTGTTGTTGTTTTATTTTTCTCTTTTGAGTCCTCTTTCGTATGGAAATATGTACATAGTTCTTTCTAAATAGTTCAATCGCTGAAAGCGATTTCAATCATGTTTTTAAAGAATTGTGGAGCTAATGAGACATTTCTTGATGGCTTATATTTTTGTTGGTATCGCTTTCAAGTAGTTTTTTATTGCTTTAAATCTGCCACTTTGGGTTTTATTTCTGCTTGTTTGTTGTTTCTGAGGGTTTTTTTTGTACTTTTTGTTGTAGTTTGGCAATGGGCGTTCATTTTGTGAGTGTTGTCATATCACCCAGCTGGCATGCTCCATATAATCGCATCTGCTTGTCACTTGGATATATCTACTGGCTAAGCCTTGATTATTAGGACATCACTCATCCTCAGCGGGAAAAGGAAAATGACAATGAATGCAAAATGGCTTCCGATAGCTGCCGCAGTAAGTATGGCGCTCTCTTCCGGTGTTGTTGTTGCTGCTGACGCAGATAATGGTTGGGAAGTACATGGTTATGGTCGTCTGGGTGGTCAATGGAATGGCGATGGCGCCAGCAAAATGAACACCTTGGGGAAACAGGACTACCGTACTGTGACCTCTATGGATGAAAATGCCAACCAGGTCGAGTTGTCTGTAAAAAAGAAATTTGAAGGCAAAAATGGTGTAAAGGGTGAATTTGTCACACGCGCCGAATATGGGAATCAGAATGCAGGTGACACAGGCTATTTTGTTTCCTCAGAAGGCTCACTGCAGACAAATCGTGATGATGCCCAATTTGAAATGAAAGAAGCCTATGTGGAGCTGGCTGGTTTTGATTTCCTTGATAAGGATACCAAAATTTGGGCCGGTCAACGTTATTTGAACCGTGAACAAGGGATCTTGACCAAAGAGTTCTGGAAGCAATCTTCAGGTGTCGGTGCTGGTTTCCAGAATGGTGGTTTTGGTATGGCCGTGGTATCAGCTGATGATGCAGGCCAAGTTCGTTATGGAGACGAAAAAGATTGTGACGGTGACGGTAAGCCTGATGCTAATAACTTCAAGTGCACCAGTTCCGTTCGTACTGCTACTTCTTTGAATATTTTTTATTACGGCTTGGCGGCACTAGGTGGTACCTTTGATTTTGACCTGAAAGGTATGAAGCAAGCTAATACCGATTCAGATGCCATATCAAACAAAGATTCGGTTACCGGAAAATATACTAAAAATGCAGACACCGGTGTTGGTGCCTCTATTGCCTATAACCGCGATTATTATGGTTTTAAAGGTTGGTCCAAAACGGCTATCGCTTATGGTGAAGGTATGGCCTCCAATCGTGGGGTTAACTTCGGTTCCTGGAACGGTGGCTTTGGTAAAGACTCCAGCGCGCTGTTCTTCACCTCTTATGGTGTTGCCGAAGTGGCTCCTCGCTTGCAGCTTGGTAGTGAACTGACTTACTGGGCTCCACAGCATGTAGACTGGGGTGGCGATCTCGACGTTGCTCGTACCATTTTTGCCCTGCAGCCATCCTACAAGATCAATGACAATCTGCGTTTGATCCTGACCGGTTCCTATGCGAACGAGAAAGTTGAAGATCAGAATGGTAAAGCACAGTGGGGTCGCACGGATGTAAATACCCAGTTCTATGCTTTGGAAGTAGCTACAGCGTTCACGGTTGATGCAGATTACTGGGGACGTCCACAGATCAAACCCTTCGTGACCTGGGTGAAATCCAGCGATGAAAATGCCTCTGGTGCGATCAGCATTGACTCCACCAAAGACAACGGCAAGCTGTCTACCTCACAAGTGTTCTTCGGGGTTGAAGCTGAAGTATGGTTCTAAGCTGATTCTCAGCTAACAGTAAAAGAAGCGGCGCATGTTCATGCGTCGCTTCTTGATTTAAAGGAATAGTTATTATGAGACGTAACACGAAAGTGGCAGTGATCGTGGCTGGAGTTCTGCTGTTGGGTGGGTGTGCCAGTCATAGCTCACAGTCAATTCCGGATTCTGGATTCGCTACCTTGATGGCGTCTCCCACATGTTGCATAGATTTCGCTCAGATGCCCCTTGATGCATTGCCAGATGATGACAGCACTCTGGAAGTAGTCTTGGATTCTTCTTCGCCTATATTTGACTTCAATGATGGTAAGTCTTACTTCAAAGCCTTTCAGCTGCCCAAACAGCGTAGCCAAATAGATATCACGCTTAAGTCTTATTTCACTGATAGCATCATGTTGCCAAGTGTGCTTTTTTTAGACAAAACTCTGAGGGTTGTCAAAGAAGTCAATGCTGAGCAATTCCAGCTCGTTTATGGCAGCATCGGTCGTCGCATTTCCCTGGATAGCCATATTACCTTAGACCAAGCGTCATCTGGCCAGCAGGCTGAGTTTATGATTATCAAGGCGGACCCCAAAAGTCGTCAGGGTGAGACTAAGGTAATGTCTGCGGCAAGAAAATGGGCAAAGGAGACTGGCTTGGCCGAGCCGGTAGAAGCTGATCCTGTGTTCTCACACAGCATGTCTGGTAATTTAGCTCTGTCGGTGCGTTCATCTGGCCAGCTCTTGAGTTCAGGGCAGGTAATGTCATTAGGTGCAGTGCAAAACCAGTCCATCACTCCCTCACCTCAGCCTACCGTAGGCAATAGCAAAAGTGCCATCGTGTTACCAGCATCAACTTCAGCACCTGCCATGCTGAGTGAAACTGAAGCCTTCTATCAGAGCCAGATCGAAAAAGCGGTCAAGGCGGGGGATATCGACAAGGCGATGAAGCTGGTGAACGAGGCCGAGCGGGCCGGTTCAACCAAGGCAAAAAGCGTGTTTATTGATGCGGTCAAGCGCTCGCAAAAATAGAGTAATACGACCGTTTGCTGGTCAGATATATTTATTGAGGCCTCCCTTGTTGGAGGCCTTTTTAATCGGTAGACTGTAATAAATAAAAATCACTCCGTTACACTGAGTTACAATAAGTTTCTATTTGATATAAATCGCATTATTAAAATACAAAGTGAAACTGCTATTTATATGTTTTTGTACTAGAGTGATAATGCAGATTATTAACTTATATTAGTGTTGTTTTTTAGCTGCTAAACAAGTTGTGATCTTCCCTCCAAATTCAATATTCCCCCGCCTTCGAAAGCAGCAATTTATGACCCGCTGGGTTATATTCTGATGGTCAAAATAAACAAGCCCGACTCGAAGATATCTGAATGAATCAGTCCTTATTTCATCCAGATAGATCGTTCAGGGACGACAATCCATTCAGGAGCGCACACAATGTTCAAAAATGCTTTCTCTAATCTGCAAAAGGTTGGTAAGGCGCTGATGCTGCCAGTATCAGTCTTGCCAGTCGCAGGTATTCTGCTGGGGGTGGGTGCTGCCCACTTCAGCTGGATGCCGGAAATTGTCTCCCAATTGATGGAGCAAGCCGGTGGTTCTGTATTTGGCCAGATGGCCCTGCTGTTCGCAGTGGGTGTTGCTCTTGGCTTTACCAATAACGACGGTGTATCCGGTCTGTCAGCCATCGTTGGCTACGGCATCATGGTCGCAACCCTGAAGGTCATGGCACCTGTGATGGGTGTTGAAACCATCGAAACCGGCGTGCTGGGCGGTATCCTGGCCGGTGGTATCGCTGCTTGGGCCTTCAACCGTTTCTACAAGATCCAGCTGCCAGAGTACCTGGGCTTCTTCGCGGGCAAACGTGCCGTACCCATCATCACCGGTTTCCTCTCCATCGGTCTGGGTGTGATCCTGTCCGTGATTTGGCCGCCAGTGGGTGGCGCCATCGGTGCCTTCTCTGACTGGGCTGCCAACCAGAACCCGGTACTGGCCTTCGGTATCTACGGCGTGGTTGAGCGCTCCCTGATCCCGTTCGGTCTGCACCACATCTGGAACGTACCGTTCTTCTATCAGGCTGGTACCTGCGTCAACGGTGCCGGTGAAACTGTTCACGGTATCATGACCTGCTTCCTGACTGCTGATGACGCGTCCCGCGCTGCCGGTAACGGCTTTGGTCAGCTGGCTGGTGGCTACCTGTTCAAAATGTTCGGTCTGCCTGCTGCTGCGTTTGCCATTGCTCACGCTGCCAAGCCGGAAAACCGTGCCAAGATCGTTGGTATCATGGCCTCTGCAGCCCTGACCTCTTTCCTGACCGGTATCACCGAGCCGATTGAATTCTCCTTCCTGTTCATCGCTCCGGTTCTGTACGCAATTCACGCGGTACTGGCTGGCCTGGCTTATGTGCTGACCAACTCTCTGGGTATCGTACACGGTCACACCTTCTCCAACGGCTTCATCGACTTCGTGGTGCAATCACCGCGTGCCGACAACATGCTGCTGCTGGTTGGTCTGGGTCTGGTTTACGCGGCTATCTACTACGTGGTATTCAGCTTCGTTATCCGTGCCATGAACCTGAAAACCCCGGGTCGTGAAGACGAGACTGCTGAAGAGGCCGTTGGCCAAGGCAAAGACGAGATGTCTGCTGCTCTGGTTGCCGCCTTCGGTGGTAAAGAGAACATCGCTTCTCTGGATGCCTGCATCACTCGTCTGCGTGTTGGCGTGAAAGATGTTGCCAAGGTTGACCAGGCTGGTCTGAAGAAGCTGGGTGCTGCCGGTGTGGTAGTGGCTGGTTCCGGCGTTCAAGCCATCTTCGGTACCAAGTCCGACAACCTGAAAACCGACATGGACATCTGGATGAAGAGCAACTAATTCTGTTGCCTGAATATCAGCGTGTTTGAAGAGGGAGGCGAAAGCCTCCCTCTTGCTATTTGTGGTTATGGAGCGTGCGAGTCGCTGTAGATCGATCTCGGCAGGAGTCTCGTTGCCCAAGATGCGATATGTAAAGGGATACCTTCTGTCGGCGTTGTGCCTCGCTCGCCTTATCGCACACCATCACCAGATAAACCCATATAAAGTCAGCCAATAAAAAGAGCGCCACCTGGGCGCTCTATTGTCGAGTCGGGGGGATTAGAGTTTCTCCAGATCCCGCTCGATTTCGCTGATCTTGTTCTGCACCACTTTTTCCAGATGGCGCAGGTCGCGCAGGATCTTCTGCTTGATGTCCGGGTCGGCCTGCTGATGAACGCCCTGGGTCAGGTTGTCCAGCTCATCCACTACATACTTGAGGTTGGCGTTGATCTCGGTGACATCCTTGTACTCATGGGTACCGGAGTCGACCAGCATGGTCTTGCGCTGGCGGGGATACTTGAATTTGACACTCTTGGCGAAGAACTCGCCCTTCTGCTTCTTGAAGTAGATCTTGAGGATGTCGTGGTTGGCCTCCTGGCGCAGGGTATAGCTGTCGACGGAGGCGGGATCCTGGATCCCCAGGCTCTTCAGATTCTCGTACATCAGGCTTCCTCGGTTTGAAACGATCCTGTCCCATCCATCTTAACCGATGCCTCATGGCTTGCCTGTGACAGGGGCGCCAAAATCAAAAGGGCGCCATCAGGCGCCCTTTTGGGTCACAGCAATGCTGATTACTCGTCGATGGAGCGTAGCAGGGCGTTGATGCCGACTTTGGCACGGGTTTTGGCATCGACCTTTTTGACGATCACCGCCGCGTAGAGGCTGTACTTGCCGCACTTGGAGGGCAGGGAGCCGGAGACGACCACTGAGCCAGCCGGTACGCGGCCGTAGTGGATCTCGCCGGTTTCGCGGTCATAGATGCGGGTGGACTGGCCGATGAAGACGCCCATGGAGATGACGGAACCTTCCTCGACGATGACCCCTTCAACCACTTCGGAGCGGGCACCGATAAAGCAGTTGTCTTCGATGATGGTCGGGTTGGCCTGCAGCGGTTCCAGTACGCCGCCGATGCCGACGCCGCCGGAGAGGTGGACGTTCTTACCGATCTGGGCGCAAGAGCCGACAGTAGCCCAGGTATCGACCATGGTACCTTCGTCAACGAAGGCGCCGATGTTGACATAGGAGGGCATCAGCACAGTATTGGGGGCGATAAAAGAGCCTTTGCGGGCTGTTGCCGGCGGCACCACGCGCACACCCGCTTCCTTGAACTGCTCGGCGGTGTAGTTGGAGAACTTGAGGGGAACCTTGTCGTAGTACTGGGCATCGTCGCCCTTGATGATGCCGTTGTCGTTGATGCGGAAGTAGAGCAGTACCGCTTTCTTCAACCACTGATGGACAACCCACTCACCGGCGATCTTCTCGGCAACCCGTACCTTGCCAGAGTCCAGCAGGTCGATGGCTTGCAGGATGGCGGACTTGGTGGCGCTATCCACGGAGCCCGGAGTAATGGTGTCGCGGCGCTCGAAGGCCGCTTCAATGATCTGTTGCAACTCGGTCATGACAGGTTTCCTTTAAAAAATTCTGTTTGTTGTATCACACTTTTCCGACTGTTTTTAAGGGGTTGACCGGAATTCTTCCAGCCAGCGACCATTTCTTCATCCGATGTGCGCCAACCAGTTGTTTGGTATGGTAAAAAACGCCCGACAATCAGCCTCTTTCGAATCACTCTTCGCTTAATCCAGTACCGACTGCTGGGGATTGAGCTGGTGTACCAGTCGCTCTTCCAGCTGTTTTTGCTGCTCGGCGGTCAATGGCTCGCCATCGAGGCTGGTCAGGCTGAAAAAGTCCTCGACCCTCTCACCGAAAGTGGCGATTTTGGCGGCGTGCAGCGACAGGCCACATTGCTGGAAAACCGCACCGATCCGCGCCAGCAGGCCGGGGGTATCGAGGGCAGTCAGCTCCATCAGGGTGTGACGGCTCTCCCCTTTATGAGGCAGAAAGACTACCCGGGTCGGCACGCTGAACTGGCGGTGGCGCCGTGACAACGGCTTGTTGCGCAGCACCAGCTTGCCAGGCTCCTGCAGCGCCTTCTCCAGAGCTTTCTTGATGGTGGCGGTGCGGTTGGGGCTGATGGGCTCGCCGCTTGGCTCCAGCACCACGAAGGTATCGAGCACGAAGTTGCTGCGCGAGTTCATGATCTGGGCGTCGTGGATGTTGAGGTTCTTCTGATCCAGCGCCGAGGCGACGGTGGCAAACAGATTTGGGGTATCGCGGCAGTAGATAAATACCTCGCTGCCGCCGCGGGTCGGGTGTTTGCCGATGATCACCAGCGGTGCCGGATTGTCGCCATGCTCGATGATGTGGCGGCAGTGCCAGGCGATCTGCTCCGGGCTGTGGCGCAGGAAGTAGTCGGCCTTGAAATCGGCCCAGAGCTGGTTGATTGCCTCTTCCGATACATCCCGTTGTGCCAGCAGTTGCTTGGCCTGACGCTGGTTCTCGCGAATGCGCAGCCGCATATCGGGCGGGTTCTCCAGCCCCTGGCGCAGCGCCTTCTGGGTGGCGAAGTAGAGCTCCCGCAGCAGGGTGCCCTTCCAGTCGTTCCACAAGGTATCGTTGGTGGCGCAGATATCGGCCACGGTGAGGCAGTAGAGCAGGTCGAGATGCTGCTCGTCGCGCACTTTCTGGGCAAAGTCGGTGACCACGTCGGGATCGTAGATATCGCGGCGCTGGGCGGTGACTGACATCAGCAGATGGTGGCGCACCAGCCAGGCGACCAGCCGACTCTCGTAGCGATCCAGGCCGTGCAGCTGGCAGAACTCCAACGCATCGACGGCGCCAAGTTCCGAGTGATCGCCGCGCCGCCCTTTGGCGATGTCGTGGAACAGGGCGGCGATGCTGAGCAGCTCCGGTTTGCGCAGCCGGGTGAAGACCTCGTGGCAGAGCGGGTGGCTCTGGCGACTGGCCGGATTAGGGAACTGGTGAATGTTCTTGAGCAGCCGGTGGGTGTGCTCATCCACCGTGTAGGCGTGGAACATGTCGAACTGCATCTGGCCGACGATCAGGTTCCATTGAGGCAGATAGGCGGCGAGGATGCCGTACTTGTGCATCAGTGTGAGCGGTAGGCCGATGCCATTGGGGTGGCGCAGCAGCGCCATAAAGAGGCGACGGCAGTCAGGCAAGTCCTGCAGCCAGCAGTTGAGTTTGCGGCGCGCCTCGCGCAGTTGGCGCAGGGTTGCCGAGTGGATGCCGGCAATCTCGGGATGCTGGGCCATCTGATAGAACAGGCGCAAGATGGCGGCCGGTTCACGGCTAAACAGCTCCGCATCCACTGCATCGATGAGGCGGCCACGGAGCTGGAACTCGTCGGAGAGGCGGCGCACATCCATGGCGGTGTTGCCGAGGATCGCTTCGTCAAACAGCTGCAGCAGCATCTCGTTGAGCTCGGAGACCCGCCGCACCGTCTGGTAGAAGCGCTTCATCATCTGCTCGACCGGAGTGTTGCCTTCCCCCTCGAATCCCAGCATCTGGGCTACGGTGCGCTGGCGATCGAACAGCAGGCGGTTATCTCCCTTGTTGATGGCCATGTGCAGGGCAAAGCGCACCTTCCAGAGAAAATTCTGGCAGTCGAGCAGTTCGCGATACTCGGCGCGGTTGAGAAAGCCGTGGCTGGTCATCTCGAACAAGGTAGTGGCGCCAAAGTGGCGGCGGGCGACCCAGGCAAGGGTCTGAATATCCCGCAGACCGCCCGGATTGCTCTTGAGATCGGGCTCCAGCTTGTAGGCGGTGCCGAGAAACTGTTGATGACGCTCCGCCTGCTCCTGGCGCTTGGCGCGAAAGAAGGCTTCGCTTGGCCAGAAGTGCTGGGGGCCGGTGGCCTCTTTCAGTTGCCGGAAACCCTCCTGGCGACCTGTGATGTAGCGGGCCTCAATGAGGTTGGTGGCGACCGTAATATCGGCACGCCCCTGCTCGAGACACTCCGCCACGTTGCGCACCGCCTGACCCACCTCCAGCTTGAGATCCCACAGCAAGGTGATGAACTCGCCGATCCGCAGTCCCAACACCTCGTCCAGTTCGTCGCCGTCATAGAGGATCAGCAGGTCGATGTCGGAGTGGGGGTGCAGCTCGCCACGGCCATAACCGCCTACCGCGATGAGGGTGAGGTCGCTCTTGTCGAAGCCGAACTTCTGCCACAGCCGGCAGAGCAGCTGATCCATGTATTCGGAGCGGGTGGCAACCAGCTCGATGATGTTGTCGCCGGCATCAAAACGGGCGTGCAGCCAGCCGAGAAAGCGGCTCAGGTACTCTTTACAGTTGTCGCGAGTGAGCTGATCATCGGGTAACAAATGGGGGGAAAGCAGGCTGGCGTCCATGGCATCTCACACACAGTGGCAGGCAAATGGCTGAAACAGAAGTAAAAACCCCGGCGCTTTGGAAGTTCAGGGCCGGGGTTCGATGTTAGCTGTGTTTGATGAAGCGGTCGATAGTGTCATCGGGGCGCAGGGTGAGCACCTCGCAGCCATCCTCGGTCACCAGCAGGGTGTGCTCCCACTGGGCGGAGTCGCCGCCATCCTTGGTGGTCACGGTCCAGCCATCCTTCGGATTGACCTTGCAGTGATACTTCTTGCTGTTGACCATGGGCTCGATGGTGAAGCACATGCCCGCTTTCAGCTCCAGCTTGCCGCTGTTGCGGTAGTGCAGGATCTGCGGTTCTTCGTGGAACTCGGCACCGATGCCGTGGCCACAGTAGTCACGCACCACGGAGAAACCGGCTTTCTCAACGATGGGCTGAATGACGGTGCCAATCTCGGTAATGCAGGCACCCGGACGCACCTTCTTGATGGCGGCGTAGAGGCTCTCTTGCGCAACTTTGCAGAGCTGGCGGCGCAGCGGGGTGGTTTCACCCACGATGAACATGGCCGAGGTATCGCCGTGGTAACCATCCTTGATAACGGTGATATCCAGGTTGATGATGTCGCCATCGCGCAGCTTCTTGTGATTCGGGATACCGTGGCAGATCACATCGTTCACCGAGGTGCAGATGGATTTGGGGAAGCCGTGGTAGTTGAGCGGAGCTGGAACCGCCTGTTGTACGTCGACAATATAGTCGTGGCAGAGGGTGTTCAGTTCGTCAGTGGTGACGCCAGCTTTGACATGGGGCGCAATCATGACCAGCACATCGGCGGCCAATTGGCCGGCAACGCGCATCTTTTCAATCTCTTCCGGTGTCTTGATTTTAATGGACATGGGATCTCTCTTGCGGCCTGCCGCTGGGCCTGCGAGGGCAGACAGGACAGGTAATGAAAAATAGATGCGTTTGCAATCAGGGCAAAATTTTATCCGCAACCCCCGCGTACTTCCAGTGTGATTGTCATCACAACGTCAAATCAGCGTCGCAGCATCCTCTGGCGGGATCCATATTTACACCTGTTTAGGGTGTCGGCCGGTGGTGTCCTGAACAAAGTTATGGTATAAAGCGCGCCGGAATGGGGAACTTGCGTCCCGATTTCATCACCCTTACTTAAACAACACACACACATCGACACATATGCCGGGGTGCCTTAACGGGTCGGTTATATGGGATGTGTGGAGGCCTAACCCCAATACAGAGGTATAAAATGGCTAAAGTTTCTATGCGCGACATGCTGCAAGCCGGCGTTCACTTCGGTCACCAGACTCGTTACTGGAACCCGAAAATGAAATCCTACATCTTCGGTGCACGCAGCAA
This sequence comes from Aeromonas sp. R1-1, assembly GCF_040908495.1. Taxonomy (NCBI): domain Bacteria; kingdom Pseudomonadati; phylum Pseudomonadota; class Gammaproteobacteria; order Aeromonadales; family Aeromonadaceae; genus Aeromonas; species Aeromonas sp. R1-1. The sequence goes on from NZ_JBFODV010000054.1 coordinate 37,584, forward strand.
AGTTCACATCATCAACCTGGAAAAAACCGTTCCGATGTTTGACGATGCCATGAACTTCATCAGCTCCGTAGCTGCCAAGAAAGGCAAGGTACTGTTCGTTGGTACCAAGCGTGCCGCGTCTGAAGCCGTAAAAGAAGCCGCTGAGCGTTGCGACCAGTTCTATGTAAACCACCGCTGGCTGGGCGGTATGCTGACCAACTGGAAAACCGTTCGTCAGTCTATCAAGCGCCTGAAAGATCTGGAAACCCAGAGCCAAGACGGTACCTTCGACAAGCTGACCAAGAAAGAGGCGCTGATGCGTACTCGCGAAATGGAAAAGCTGGAGAAGAGCCTGGGTGGTATCAAGAACATGGGCGGCCTGCCTGACGTTCTGTTCGTTGTCGATGCCGACCACGAGCATATCGCTATCAAAGAAGCCAATAACCTGGGTATCCCGGTAGTTTCCATCGTTGATACCAACTCCAACCCGGACGGCGTTGACTATGTCATCCCGGGTAACGACGACGCTATCCGTGCCGTACAGCTGTACCTGAATGCTGCTGCTGACACCGTACTGGAAGCTCGCGCTCAGGACATCGTTGTTCAAGCCGAACAAGATGGCTTCGTTGAAGCTGAGTAATTGATAAGGACTGTAAAGCCCTTATTAACCAAGCTGATGTAATTGGTTAGCAGGGGCCCTTGTGGCCCCTGTTTCTTGTCAATTCAAGACCGAGGATACTGGACATGGCTAACGTTACTGCCGCCCTGGTAAAAGAACTGCGCGAGCGCACTGCCGCTGGCATGATGGATTGCAAAAAAGCACTGGAAGAAGCTGCTGGTGATATCGAGCTGGCAATTGAGAACATGCGCAAATCCGGTCAGGCCAAAGCCGCCAAGAAAGCTGGCCGTATCGCCGCTGAAGGCGTTATCTTTGCTCGCACCGAAGGCAACGTTGCCGTCATGATCGAGCTGAACAGCGAAACCGACTTCGTCGCCAAAGATGCCAGCTTCATGGCAATGGGCCAGAAGATCGCTGACATCGCTGCGACCCAGAAAATTGCTGACGTTGACGCGCTGAAAGCCGCTGACTTCGGTAACGGCGAATCCGTCGAGCTGACCATCACCAACCTGATCGCCAAGATCGGTGAGAACATGAACCTGCGTCGCGTGATGCTGGTTGAAGGTGACAACCTGGGTACCTACGTTCACGGTTCCCGCATTGGTGTTATCACCAAGCTGACCGGTGGTTCTGCCGAGCTGGCCAAAGATCTGGCCATGCACGTTGCTGCCAACAGCCCGCAATTCGTCAAGCCTGAAGACGTGTCTGCTGAAGTCGTTGCCAAAGAGCGCGAAATCCAGATCGACATCGCCATCAACTCCGGCAAGCCGAAAGAGATCGCCGAGAAGATGGTTGAAGGCCGCATGAAGAAGTTCACCGGTGAGGTTTCCCTGACTGGTCAACCGTTCGTGAAAGATCCTTCCATGACCGTTGCCGAGCTGCTGAAGAAAGAAGGCGCTGACGTTGTCTCCTTCACCCGTTTCGAAGTGGGCGAAGGCATCGAGAAGCAAGAGACCGATTTCGCTGCTGAAGTTGCAGCCCAAATCGCGGCCGCTCAAAAGGCCTAATCGAACCGGTTTTTTCCGTTTCCCCAGACCGCGACTTATGTCGCGGTCTTTATATGACCAGGAATCAGTGACATGAGTACCAATCCCAAACCTGCATACAGACGTGTTCTTCTGAAGTTGAGTGGTGAAGCCCTGCAAGGATCCGAGGGTTTCGGCATTGATCCGGCGGTGCTGGAGCGGATGGCCCAAGAGATCAAAGAACTGGTTGAGTTGGGTGTTCAGGTCGGTCTGGTCATCGGTGGTGGCAACCTGTTCCGTGGTGCCGGTCTTGCCAAAGCGGGCATGAACCGCGTGGTGGGCGACCACATGGGTATGCTGGCAACCGTGATGAACGGTCTGGCCATGCGTGATGCCCTGCATCGTGCTTATGTGAATGCCCGTCTGATGTCTGCCATCTCCCTGCAAGGCGTCTGCGACTCCTACAGCTGGGCCGAGGCAATCAGCCAGCTGCGTGCTGGCAAAGTCGTTATCTTCTCTGCCGGTACCGGCAACCCCTTCTTCACTACCGATTCTGCGGCTTGCCTGCGCGGGATCGAGATCGAAGCTGACGTGGTGCTCAAAGCCACCAAAGTTGATGGTGTATACAACGAAGATCCGGTCAAGAATCCGGATGCCGTGCTGTATCATGAACTGAGTTATGATGAAGTTCTTGAAAAAGAGCTCAAGGTGATGGATCTTGCTGCCTTTACCCTGGCACGTGACCATGATCTGCCGATCCGCGTGTTCAACATGAACAAACCGGGTGCCCTGCGCCGGGTTGTCATGGGTGAACCGGAAGGCACTCTGATCCACCACGTTGGTAAATAAGATAAAAGTGAGCCACCTGGCGCTCTTATCCTATCCATCACGTCAGTAAATAAGATAGACACGGGCCGTGTAGCGGCTCGTTCGCCAAAAGGAAAACCACTGTGATCAACGAGATTAAAAACGACGCCAAGGAGCGCATGGGCAAGAGCGTAGAAGCGCTCAAGACTCAAATGTCCAAGATCCGTACCGGCCGCGCTCACCCGAGCCTGCTCGACGGCATCCAGGTTGAGTATTACGGTGCTGCCACTCCGCTGAAACAGTTGGCCAACGTCGTGGCAGAAGATGCTCGCACCCTCTCCATCTCCATTTTTGACCGCTCCATGATCCAGGCGGTAGAGAAGGCGATCCTGACCTCCGATCTGGGCCTGAACCCGTCCAGCAATGGCCAGACCCTGCGCGTGCCGCTGCCGCCGCTGACCGAAGAGCGTCGTCGTGACCTGACCAAGATCGTCCGTGCCGAAGCGGAAAACGCTCGTGTTGCCGTGCGCAACATCCGTCGTGACGCCAACGCTGATCTGAAAGCGCTGCTGAAGGACAAAGAGATCTCCGAAGACGACGACCGTCGCGCCCAGGAAGAGATCCAGAAACTGACCGACTCCTACATCAAGCTGGTCGATGAGGCCCTTGCCGTAAAGGAGAAGGAGCTAATGGAAATCTAACCGTCTGAAAGGTATATTACGAGCGCCGTGTAGTGCCCCTGCACGGCGCTTTTGTCTTTGTGGGAGAATTACATGTCGCTTTTGGCTGCGTTGGGTGATTGTGCCAACTCGTCTTTACCCCGTCACGTCGCCATCATCATGGATGGTAACGGTCGCTGGGCCCAGAACCGAGGCAAGATGCGGGTTTATGGCCACAAGGCGGGCGTCAAGTCAGTGCGCGAGGCCGTTACCTTTGCTGCGCGTGCCAAGATCGAGGCATTGACCCTGTTTGCATTCTCCAGCGAGAACTGGCGCCGCCCGGAAGGGGAGGTCAGTGCCTTGATGGAACTGTTCATCACAGTGCTGGGTCGTGAGGTGCAGAAACTGCACAACAACGGGATCCGGCTCAAGGTGATTGGCGATACTGCTCGCTTTAGTGAGCGGTTGCAGGCCAAAATCGCCAAGGCGGAAGCCTTGACCGCCAATAACAAGGGGTTGACCCTGAACATTGCGGCCAACTATGGCGGCCAGTGGGATATCGCCCAGGCGGCCCGCAAGCTGGCTAAAGCAGTGGCGGCCGGTGAACTGGCCGCTGACGACATTGATGAATCCATGTTGACCCGTGAGGTTTGCATGGCCGATCTGCCACCCGTGGACCTGTTGATCCGCACCGGTGGCGATCATCGCATCAGCAACTTTGTGTTATGGCAGCTCGCCTATGCCGAGCTCTATTTTACCCCGGTATTGTGGCCCGATTTCAACGAGGCCGAGTTCAGTGAGGCTGTAGCCTCTTTCGTTGCCCGCGAGCGTCGCTTCGGTTGCACGGGTGAACAGATACGGGAATTGATCGCCGAGCAGCAGACCGGCTAAACCCCGCTCCCAAGAGAGAGGTTTCTTTTGCTAAAACAACGAATTATTACTGCTTTGATGTTGATCCCCCTGGTGTTGGGGGCGCTCTTCTTTCTGCCATTGAAATTTTTTGCCCTGTTGGCTGCGCTGGTGTTTTTGTTGGCCAGTCGCGAATGGAGTGGGTTTGTCTCTGCTGCTCCGCAGCAATGGTTGCCCATCGTATTTTGTCTGTTGCTCGGTGCCAGCCTCTTTTGGCTGCCGGTGGAGCAACTCTGGACGCCCCACCTGCACCCCCTCGTGATGGGCGTGCTCTGGACCGCGGTAAGCTGGTGGTTGCTGGGTCTGCTGCTGGTGCTGCGCTATCCCCAAAGCGCCAAGCTGTGGAAAGAGTCTATCTGGCTCAAATCGCTGTTTGGTCTGGTGACCCTGGTTCCCTTCTTCTGGTCGCTGGTCGCCATCCGTGGTTACAACTTTTACCATGACCCCATGATGGGGGCCTGGATCCTGTTGTTCGTGATGGGACTGGTCTGGGCGGCAGATTCTGGCGCGTATTTTTTCGGCAAGGCGTTCGGTAAGCACAAGCTGGCACCGGCTGTGAGTCCGGGCAAAACCATCGAAGGGATGTGCGGCGGCCTCTTTACCGCCAGCCTGCTGGCCATCGGTGTCACCTGGTCGATGGGATTTGTTCCTGCCAAGATGATCACCGTGCTGTTTTGCTCTCTGCTGGCGGTGCTGGCCTCCGTACTCGGCGATCTGACCGAAAGCATGTTCAAGCGCGAAGCGGGCATCAAGGATTCCGGCACCCTGCTGCCGGGTCATGGCGGTATTCTCGACCGGATCGACAGCCTGACCGCCGCTCTGCCGGTGTTTCTGCTCAGTTATCTGCTACTCAGTCAGGAGTTTTGATGCACAAGTCACTGGTTATTCTGGGGGCCTCCGGCTCCATCGGTCAGAGTACCTTGAAAGTGCTGCGCCATAACCCGGGCAGTTGGCAAGTGTTGGCGTTGACCGCCGCCCGCAACGTGGATGCCATGTTGCGGGACTGCCTCGAATTCTCCCCCCGTTTTGCCGTGATGGTCGATGAGGATGCCGCCCGTGAACTGGCTGCCCGTCTGAAAGCGCACGGCAGTGCGACCAGGGTCATGTCTGGTGCAGCAGCCCTTTGTGAGGTTGCCGCTCACCCCGACGCCCATAGCGTGATGGCCGCCATTGTGGGGGCGGCCGGACTGGCCCCGACCATGGCCGCGGTACGTGCCGGCAAGCGTATTTTGCTGGCCAACAAGGAGGCGCTGGTGGTGTCCGGTGCTTTCTTCATGGAAGCCGTGCGCGAACATGGCGCCGAGCTGCTGCCCATCGACAGCGAACACAATGCTATCTTCCAGTGTCTGCCGACCGCCGTGCAGCGCCAGCCCGGTTTTTGCGATCTGGCGGTGGCGGGGATCAGCAAGATTTTGCTGACTGGTTCCGGCGGCCCGTTCCGTTACACCGAGATCAGCGAGCTGGCCAAGGTGACGCCGGCACAGGCCATCGCCCATCCCAACTGGTCGATGGGGGCCAAGATTTCGGTCGACTCCGCCACCATGATCAACAAGGGACTGGAGTACATCGAGGCGCGCTGGCTGTTCAATGCGGCGCCCGAGCAGATCCAGGTGGTGATCCACCCGCAGTCGGTGATCCACTCCATGGTGCAGTACAAGGATGGCTCCGTGCTGGCCCAGCTTGGCAATCCGGATATGTGTACCCCCATCGCCCATGCGCTGGCTTATCCCAATCGCATCCCCTCCAGTGTGGAACCTTTGGATTTCTTCAGTGTCGGAGAGTTCAGCTTTATCCGGCCTGATTACGATCGCTACCCCTGTCTGGCGTTGGCCATCAATGCCTGCCAGAAGGGACAAGCGGCGACCACTGCGCTGAATGCAGCCAACGAGGAGGCGGTTGCTGCCTTTCTGGCCGGGCGCATCGGCTTTATGGATATTGCCCGGATCAACGAGGCAGTGATGCTGGCGCTGGAGAGCAGCGCAGTCGGCTCGCTCGATGATCTGTTTGCCCTGGACGGTGCGGCAAGAGCCCGTGCTCACACTTTGATTGAGGAGCTTGGCTGATGGGCGGTGTGTTGTGGAATATCGGTGCCTTTGTTGTTGCGCTGGGCCTGCTGGTCGCGGTGCACGAGTTTGGTCACTTCTGGGTGGCCCGTCGTTGTGGCGTCAAGGTTGAGCGCTTCTCCATCGGTTTTGGCAAGGCGATCTGGCGCCGGATGGGTAAAGATGGCACCGAATATGTGCTGGCGCTGATCCCGCTGGGTGGCTACGTCAAGATGCTGGATGGCCGGGTCGATGAACTCAAGCCCGGTGACGAGCAGTATGCCTTCAACCACAAGAGTGTCTGGGCGCGGATGGCGATTGTCGCCGCGGGTCCTATGGCCAACTTCGTCTTTGCCCTGTTTGCCCTCTGGCTGATGTTTATCATCGGGGTGCCGAGCGTCAAGCCGGTGATCGGTGAAGTGCGTCCGGCATCCATCGTGGCCGAGGCGGGTGTGCTGCCGGGGATGGAGATTGTCGGGGTCGGTGATGAGCAGACCGGTGACTGGGAGAGCGTCACTTACGCCCTTATCAGCCATCTGGGTGATGATGCAGTCACCCTGAAAGTGCAGGCACCCAATACCAGCTATGCCACCGATAAAACCTTGTCGCTGACCGGCTGGACCTTCGATCCGGATAAAGAGTCGCCCATCGGCAGCTTGGGGATCGTCCCCCTGAGTGGCAAAGTGCTGCCTGTCGTGGCTGCCGTGGTGCCCAAGAGTGCCAGTGAAAAGGCGGGGCTGCAGGTCGGTGACCGTATCAAACAGGTCGGCGATCAGCCTATTACCGCGTGGGCCCAGTTTGTCGAACTGGTGCAGCAGGCACCGGGTGAACCCCTGCAAGTGGTGGTTGAGCGCAACAACAGTGATCTCAACGTGACCCTGACCCCGGACAGCCGCAAGGTGCAGGGCAAGCTGGTAGGATTCGTCGGTCTCTCGCCGCAACTGGTTCCATTACCGGATGAATATCGAATTCTGTTACAGTATGGGCCTTTGCAGGCGCTGTGGCATGGCGCGGACAAGACCTGGAGCCTGATCACGCTCACCTTTGACATGATTGGCAAGTTGATCGGTGGCATCGTGTCGCTGGACAACCTGAGCGGCCCCATCTCCATTGCCAAGGGCGCCGGCAGCAGTGCCGACTATGGTCTGGTCTATTTCTTGAGTTTTCTGGCGCTGATCAGCGTCAACCTGGGGATTATCAATCTATTCCCCCTGCCGGTGCTCGATGGTGGCCATCTGGTCTATTTCCTTATCGAAGCGGTCACCGGCAAGCCGGTATCAGAGAAAATACAGGAAGTGGGTTTCAGGATCGGCGCCGCCATTCTGATGTTATTGATGGGCATTGCGCTGTTTAACGATTTCGCTCGCCTCTGAGGCCAGAGCATCAACAAGGACACATAAGAACAAAATGGCTGTTAAAAAAGCATTGGTGTTGAGTTGCCTGCTGGGTGCCAGTTTCCTGGCCCAGGCGGCCCCTGCCTCTTTTGTGGTGCAAGATATCCAGGTCGAAGGTCTGCAACGGGTGACCCTGGGTGCCGCACTGTTGAACCTGCCGATCCGGGTCGGTGATACCGTCGACTCCGTGGCTCTGGCCAGCGCCATCAAAAAGCTCTATGCCTCGGGTAACTTCGAGGATGTGAAGGTTTACCGTGACGGCCAGGTGCTGCAGGTGATGGTCAAGGAGCGTCCGACCATCTCCAGCATCGAGTTTGCTGGCAACAAGGATATCAAAGAGGAGCAACTGACCCAGAGTCTGGAGTCCTCCGGTATCCGTGTGGGCGATCCGCTGGATCGCACCGTGCTCACTTCCCTCGAGAAGGGACTGGAAGATTTCTACTATGGCGTGGGTAAATACTCCGCCAAGGTCAAGGCGATCGTCACCCCGTTGCCGCGCAACCGGGTCGACCTCAAGTTCACCTTCGTGGAAGGTGAAGCGGCCAAGATCCAGCAGATCAACATCGTCGGCAACAGCGTCTTCCCTGAAGAAAAGCTGATTGCCCAACTCTCCCTGCGCGACGAAGTGCCCTGGTGGAATTTTACCGCCGACCAGCGCTATCAGAAGCAAAAACTGGCCGGTGATATCGAGACCCTACGCTCCTACTACATGGATCGCGGCTATATCCGCTTCCAGCAGGAGTCTACCCAGGTCTCCATGACCCCCGACAAGAAGGGCGTCTATGTCACCCTCAACATCAAGGAAGGGGATCAGTACAAGGTCTCCGGTGTCCAGCTCAAGGGTGACCTGATCGATCGCGGTGGCGAGATGAAGGGATTGATCCCGATTGCTGCCGGCAGCACCTACTCTGCCAGTCAGGTGACTCATACCGAAGAGGTGCTCTCCAAGTTCCTCGGCCGTTACGGCTACGCCTATCCGAAAGTGGTCACCTTCCCGCAGATCAATGACAAAACCAAGGAAGTGGAGCTGATCGTCAACGTTGAGCCGGGCCCCCGTGTCTATGTGCGCAATATCAACTTCAGCGGTAACGCCACCACCGAAGATCAGGTGCTGCGTCGCGAGATGCGCCAAATGGAGGGCACCTGGCTCTCCTCCGACAACATCGAGCAGTCCAAGAGCCGTCTCAACCGTCTTGGCTACTTCGAGAGCGTCGAAGTGGACACCAAGCGGGTGCCGGGCAATGATGACCTGGTTGACCTCGACTTCAAGGTCAAGGAGCAGCCAGCAGGCTCCATCAACGCCGGTATCGGTTACGGCACCGAATCGGGTCTGAGCCTGCAGGCGGGGATCTCCCAGGACAACTTTATGGGTACCGGTAAAAAGGTCTCCATCAACGCCAGCACCAACGACTACTCCAAGAACGTCGATCTGAGCTACAACGACCCCTACTTTACCGTGGATGGTGTCAGCCTAGGTGGTCGGGTCTACTACAACCAGTTCCGCGCCGATGATGCCGATATCGTTGATTACGAGAACGAAACCATCGGTTTCCGTCTCTCCAGCGGCTTCCCGGTCAACGAGTTCAACCGTCTCGACTTCAGTACCGGTATTGAAAGCTCCAAGTTGAGTCGGCCGACCTTTAGTAACGACAAATTCCAAGAGTGCATCAGGGACAATCCACCAACGTCCAGTAATACTTATTGCTACGACCAGTGGAATGATAATCGTCAGTCAGTACAGATGGATCAGTTCTGGGATCTCTATGCCAAGGGTGAGGATAGTGTTGATTTCGTGACTGTTGATCTCACCGCTGGTTGGACCCGTTCCACTCTGAACAAGGGGATGTTCCCGACCGCTGGTGACCGTCAGCGTGTCAACGGCAAAATCACTATTCCTGGCATGGATCTGCAGTATTACAAACTCTCTGCCGAAGATGCCCACTACTTCCCGCTCGATGCGGATCATAGCTGGGTGATGATCGGCAAGGGGCGCGTCTCCTACGGTAACGGCTATGGCGATAGCAGCATGCTGCCGTTCTTTGAAAACTACTATGCCGGTGGTTTCGATACGGTACGTGGCTTCAAGAGCAATACCATTGGTCCCAAGGCTATTTACGCGACCTATAAGCCGCCGGTTTGTGTTGGAACCTCTTGTCAAGCACCAGAACCTACTGGCAATTACGAAGGCTCGGATACTTCAGTCGGTGGTAATGCCTTGGCGGTTGCCTCCTTCGAGCTGGTCTTCCCGACCCCGTTCGTTTCCGAGACCTACCGTCCGCAGATCCGTACCACCGCATTTATTGATGCAGGTACCGTCTGGAGCACTGATTTTGCTAACAGTGCTTATACCTGCGATCCCAGCGGTAATGCCAACTGTAGCTATGTGAGTCAAGACTACTCCAGCCCGGGCAATATCCGGGTCTCTGCTGGTGTCTCCCTGCAGTGGCTCTCGCCGATGGGCCCGCTGGTGTTCGCCCTGGCCAAGCCGATCAAGAAATACGAAGGGGATCGTACCGAGTTCTTCTCCTTCAACATCGGTCGTACTTTCTAAGCAGAGTTTCACCCCCACCCATGCGGTGGGGGTCTTCAATGATGGGACGCGCGGTATGCGTGCCTCACCAGGTAACAAGACGGTCTTAACGCCGCTTGCATAATCGGGTAAATCAGGTAGCCCTCGCCATGAGGGAACAAGGAGTAAGTGTGAATAAAGCGTTGAAAGTAGCTAGTTTGAGCTTTGCACTGATGGCTGCCGGCATGGGTTCTGCCTTCGCTGAGACCAAGATCGCCGTGGTTGATATGGGCGAAGTCTTCCAAAAGCTGCCCCAGCGTGAAGCCGTTGCAGCCAAGCTGAAAGGTGAATTCGAGCCGCGCATGCGTGAGCTGCAGAAGCTGGAACAGGAAGGCCAGAAGCTGGTCGAGAAGTTCCGCAAGGATGAAGCCTTCATGAGCGCCGAGCAGAAGAAGCAGAACCAGGAGAAGCTGGCCAAGCTGCAGATGGAGTTCAACCAGAAGCGTCAAGCCTTTGAGCAGGACAACGGCCGCCGTCAGTCCGAAGAGCGCAACAAGATCCTGACCAAGGTACAGGCTGCCATCGATTCCATCGCCAAGAGCAATGGTTACGATCTGGTGCTGGAGCGCAATGCCGCCCCGTATGCCGCCAGCAAGCTGGACATCTCCGGCCAGGTTATTTCTCAGGTAAGCAAGAGCAACTAATTGATGGCATTCACTCTCGCACAGCTGGCCCAGCAACTGGGGGCCCAGGTCCATGGCGACGGAACCCTGGAAATCCGCAAGGTAGCGACACTGGAAAAGGCCGGGGAGGGGGATATCACCTTCCTGTCCAACAAAAAGTACCGGCACTATCTGGAGCAGAGCAAGGCGACCGCCGTGCTCATTACAGAAGCGGATCTGCCATTTTGTCCCACCAATGCCCTGGTGCTCAAAGACCCCTATGTGGGCTTTGCCCGGGTAGCCCAACTGCTGGACACCACCCCGCAGCCGGCCACGGATATCCATCCGAGCGCCGTTATCGCGGCTGACGTGCAACTGGGCGAGAGAGTGGCCATCGGCGCCAATGCAGTGATCGAATCCGGCGTCGTGCTGGGTGACGATGTACGCATTGGCCCGGGCTGTTTTATTGGCAAAAATACCCGGCTGGGAGCACGCTCCCGGCTGTGGGCCAACGTCACCCTCTATCACAATGTGACCATGGGTACCGACTGTCTGGTTCAATCCGGCACAGTGATCGGCGCCGATGGTTTCGGTTATGCCAACGAGCGTGGCGAGTGGATCAAGATCCCCCAGCTCGGCGGTGTGACCATTGGCAACCGGGTCGAGATCGGTGCCTGTACCACCATTGACCGCGGTGCGCTGGAAGATACCCGCATCGCTGACAACGTCATCATCGACAACCAGTGCCAGATCGCCCACAACGTAGAGATCGGTTACGGCACCGCCGTGGCGGGCTCTACCGTGATGGCTGGTAGTCTCAAGGTCGGCAAATACTGTATCATTGGCGGCGCTTCCGTCTTTAACGGGCATATGGAGATCTGCGACCAGGCCACCGTTACCGGTATGGCCATGGTGATGCGACCCATTACCGAGCCCGGTGTCTACTCTTCCGGCATCCCTCTGCAAACCAATAAAGAGTGGCGCAAGACCGCCGCCCGGGTAATGCGCATCGAAGAGATGCACAAGCGGTTAAGCAAGCTTGAGAAGAAGCTGGATCAAGAATAATCACGATTGGTATAGGGTACTGTTTTGACTACTGAAAAGAAGAGCCTGGGTATCCAGGAAATCATGGATCTGCTGCCCCACCGTTATCCGTTTCTGATGGTGGATCGTGTAGACGACTACGAGATCAGCGATGAGCGCAAAACTCTGCGTGCCATCAAGAACGTCTCGTTCAACGAGCCGATCTTCCAGGGGCACTTCCCGGCCAAGCCGGTGTTCCCGGGCGTACTGATCCTGGAAGCGATGGCACAGGCCACCGGTATCCTGGCCTTTACCATGGTGGGCAAGCCGTCTCCCAACGAACTCTATTATTTTGCCTCAATCGACAACGCTCGCTTCAAGCGCCCGGTCGGCCCCGGTGACCAACTGGTGCTGGACGTGGAGTTCCTGAAAGAGCGTCGCGGTATTGCCAAGTTCACCGGTGTCGCCACCGTCGACGGTGAAGTGGTCTGTACCGCCGAGCTGATGTGCGCCAAACGCGAGGTTTAACACACGTGATCGACCAGACTGCCATCATTCACGATACTGCCATCGTCCATGAGTCTGCCGTGATCGGTAAAGGGGTTGAAATCGGCCCCTTTTCTGTCATCGGCGCCGAGGTGGAAATCGGTGACAACACCTGGGTAGGTTCCCATGTGGTGATCAAGGGCCCGACCAAGATTGGTCGCGGCAACAAGATCTTCCAGCACACCTCCATCGGTGAGGATTGCCAGGACAAGAAGTACGCCGGTGAGCGCACCTTCCTCGAGATTGGCGACAACAACGTCATTCGCGAGAACTGCACCTTCCACCGTGGCACCATTCAGGATCAGAGCCTGACCAAGGTGGGCAGCGGCAACCTGTTCATGGTCAACGTTCACGTTGCCCACGACTGCATCATCGGTAACAACTGCATCTTCGCCAACAACGCGACCCTGGCGGGCCACGTGGTGATCGGTGATTTCGTGATCTTTGGTGGTCTCTCCGCCATTCACCAGTTCGGCCGCGTCGGCTCCCACGCCTTCGTCGGTGGCTGCGCCGCCCTGAACAAGGACGTGCCTCCTTACGTGATGGCCGCCGGCAACTACGCCAAGCCCTTCGGGGTCAACTCTGAAGGTCTGCGTCGCCGCGGTTTCAGCGCCGAGGCCATCTCTGCCGTCAAGCGTGCCTACAAAGAGATCTTCCGCTCCGGCAAGACCATCGAAGAGGTGCTGCCGGTGCTGATCGAGATGGCGCAAGCCGAACCGGCCGTCCAGCTCTATGTGGACTTCCTCAAAGATAACGAGCGCGGGATCATCCGTGCCTGATCCGGTTCGTATCGGTATCGTCGCCGGAGAGGTCTCCGGCGACATTCTGGCTGCCGGTCTGGTGCGCGAGCTGCAGGCCCGCTACCCGGATGCGCAGTTCGAAGGGATCGCCGGGCCGCGGATGCAGGCCCTCGGCGTCAAGGCGCTGTTCGAGATGGAAGAGCTCTCCGTCATGGGGATCACCGAGGTGCTTGGCCGTCTGCCGCGCATCCTCAAGGTTCGTCGCGAACTGCTGCGCCACTTTATTGCCAATCCGCCCGATATCTTCATCGGCGTGGATGCACCGGATTTCAATATCGGAGTGGAGCTGAAACTGCGCCGCGCCGGTATCAAGACGGTTCACTATGTCAGCCCCTCTGTGTGGGCCTGGCGCCAGAACCGCATTCACAAGATCAAGGCCGCTACCGACATGGTGCTCGCCTTCCTGCCGTTCGAGAAAGCCTTTTACGACCGTTTCGATGCCCCTTGCCGTTTTGTCGGTCACACTATGGCGGATGATATTCCGCTGGTGCCGGATCAGGCTGCTGTGCGTCGCAATCTCGGTATCGATGCCAATCGCCGCTGGCTGGCAGTGCTGCCGGGCAGCCGCACCGCAGAAGTGGGCTTTATGTCCCCCCTGTTTCTCGAGGCGTGCAAACACCTGACGGTGCGCTATCCGGATCTCGGCTTTATCGTGCCGCTGGTCAACCAGAAACGGCGCGAGCAGTTTATGGCCATCAAGGCCGAGGTAGCACCGGGTCTCGACATGGTGCTGCTGGAAGGGCAGGGCCGCGAGGCGATGATTGCCGCCGACGTGGTGATGCTGGCCTCCGGCACCGCAGCGCTCGAAGCCATGCTGGTGAAAAAGCCGATGGTGGTGGGCTACAAGCTCAAGCCCTTCAGCTACTGGCTGGCCCAGCGACTGGTGAAGACCGAATTTGTCTCTCTGCCCAACCTGCTGGCCGGTCGCATGCTGGTACCGGAACTCATCCAGCACGAGTGCACCCCGGAGAATCTGGTGGAAGAGGTGAGCAAGTACTTCGAGCACGACAACAGTGCGCTGGTCAACACCTTCACCGAGCTGCACCAGCTGATCCGCTGCAATGCCGACTCGCAGGCCGCCGATGCGGTGGCGGATCTGCTCGGCAGATAACGCTATTTCGGACCGTCGATTGCGCCGCGCAGCCCGTTAATCCGTTTTCCGAGCGGTGATGCCGCGCCAGTCGACCCCTGTCAGGCCCCACGGGGCCTGTTTTGATTCAAGGCTACAAGATGATGATCGATATTCCTGACGACAAGCTGGTTGCCGGTGTGGACGAAGTGGGCCGTGGCCCCCTGGTGGGTGACGTGGTCACCGCTGCGGTCATTCTCGATCCCGCCAATCCGATCGCGGGGCTCAACGACTCCAAGAAGCTCTCTGAGAAGAAGCGCCTCGCTCTGTTTGACGAGATCAAGGAGAAGGCGCTGGCCTTCGCCATCGGCCGTGCGACTCCGGAGGAGATCGACGAGCTCAACATCCTGCATGCGACCATGCTGGCGATGCAGCGCGCCGTAGCGGGGTTGAAGGTCACCCCCGAGCTGGTCTTCATCGATGGCAACCGCTGCCCAAGTTTGCCGATGGAGGCGCGTGCCGTGGTCAAGGGCGATAGCCTGGTGGCCGCCATCAGCGCCGCCTCGATCCTCGCCAAGGTGACCCGCGATGCGGAGATGACCGAGCTGGACAGCCGTCATCCCGAATATGGTTTTGCCCGCCACAAGGGTTACCCTACGCCTGAGCACCTCGCCATTCTGGCCGAGCGTGGCCCGTTGCCCGAATATCGCAAGAGCTTCAAACCGGTGCGCCGCGCACTGGGGATCGAGTAGACCATGCCATTTAGTTTGAGCAGTGAGAGGAGATGACGATGGCTGAACCCCGTTTTATCCACCTGCGAGTCCACTCCGACTTCTCCATGGTCGATGGCCTGCAGAAGATCAACCCCATCGTTGGGGCTGCGGCGGCCAACAACATGCCGGCGCTGGCGCTGACCGATCAGATGAACATGTGTGGTCTGGTGCGCTTCTATGGCGCAGCCCACGGCAAGGGGATCAAACCCATCGTCGGTGCCGACTTCTGGGTGCAGAGCGATGAGCTCGGCGACGAGCAGTTCCGTCTCACCCTGCTAGCCATGGATAACGACGGCTACCAGAACATCACCCTGCTTATTTCCCGCGGTTACCAGCGCGGCCACGTGCAGGGTCGTCCGGTTATCGACAAGAGCTGGCTCGCCGAGCATGCCAAGGGGGTGATCGTCCTCTCCGGTGGCCGCGAGGGGGATGTGGGCAAGTTCCTGCTCAAGGGCAACCGGCAGATTACCGAGCAGTGTGTCGCCTTCTATCAGACCCACTTCCCCGATGCCTACTACCTCGAGCTGCTGCGCACCGGTCGACCCGACGAAGAGGTCTACCTGCACATGGCGGTGGCCATCGCCACCGAGTTCGAGCTGCCTGTGGTCGCCACCAACGAGGTGGTGTTCCTCAACGCCGATGACTTCGACGCCCACGAGATCCGGGTCGCCATCCACGATGGCTATACCCTGATGGACAAACGCCGCCCCCGTCGCTACAGCCCCCAGCAGTACCTGCGCAGTCAGGAGGAGATGGCCGAGCTGTTTGCCGACATCCCCGAGGCGCTGGAGAACACGGTGGAGATCGCCAAGCGCTGCAACGTGACGGTGCGTCTTGGCGAGTACTTCCTGCCCAACTTCCCGACTGGCGACATGACTACCGAAGATTTTCTGGTGGCCAAGTCGAAAGAGGGTCTGGAGGAGCGTCTCGAGTTTCTGTTCCCGGATCCGGCGGTGCGGGCCGAGCGCCGTCCCGAGTATGACGAGCGTCTCGATGTCGAGCTGAAAGTGATCAACCAGATGGGCTTCCCGGGTTACTTCCTCATCGTGATGGAGTTTATCCAGTGGTCCAAGGACAACGGCATCCCCGTTGGTCCGGGCCGGGGGTCGGGGGCAGGCTCTCTGGTGGCCTACGCCCTCAAGATCACCGATCTGGACCCGCTGGAATTTGACCTGCTGTTCGAACGTTTCCTGAACCCCGAGCGGGTATCCATGCCCGACTTCGACGTCGACTTCTGCATGGACCGACGCGATGAGGTGATCGAGCACGTCTCCGACATGTATGGCCGGGATGCGGTCTCCCAGATCATCACCTTCGGTAGCATGGCGGCCAAGGCAGTAGTGCGGGACGTGGGCCGGGTGCTGGGCCACGCTTACGGCTTTGTGGATCGCATCTCCAAGCTAATCCCGCCGGATCCAGGGATGACGCTGGCCAAGGCATTCGAGGCCGAGCCCAAGCTGCCCGAACTCTACGAGCAGGATGAGGAGGTCAAAGACCTCATCGACATGGCTCGTCGCCTCGAAGGGGTGGTGCGCAACGCCGGTAAACACGCCGGTGGCGTGGTGATCGCACCCACCAAGATCACCGACTTTGCGCCGCTCTACTGCGATGACGAAGGCCATCACCCGGTCACCCAGTTCGACAAGAACGACGTGGAGTACGCCGGTCTGGTGAAGTTCGACTTCCTGGGTCTGCGAACGCTCACCATCATCGACTGGGCGCTCGGCATGATAAACCCGCGTCTTGCCAAAGAGGGCAAGCCGCCGGTGGACATTGCCGCCATCCCCATCGATGACAAGAAGTCGTTTGACCTGCTGCAGCGCTACGAGACCACAGCGGTATTCCAGCTCGAATCCCGCGGCATGAAGGATCTCATCAAGCGGCTGCGCCCCGACTGCTTCGAAGATATGATCGCACTGGTGGCCCTGTTCCGACCGGGCCCGCTCCAGTCAGGCATGGTGGATAATTTCATCGACCGCAAACACGGCAATGAAGCGATCTCCTATCCGGACGAGAAGTGGCAGCACGAGAGCCTGAAACCGATTCTGGAACCGACCTACGGCATCATCCTCTATCAGGAGCAGGTGATGCAGATCGCCCAGACCCTGGCGGGTTATACCCTGGGTGGCGCGGATATGCTGCGCCGGGCGATGGGTAAGAAAAAGCCCGAGGAGATGGCCAAGCAGCGAGCCGGTTTCGAGGAGGGTGCCGTCAAGAATGGCGTCGACGGCGAACTGGCGATGAAGATCTTCGATCTGGTGGAGAAGTTTGCGGGCTACGGCTTCAACAAATCCCACTCTGCCGCCTATGCGCTGGTCTCCTACCAGACCCTCTGGCTCAAGACCCACTTCCCGGCCGAGTTTATGGCGGCGGTGATGACCGCCGATATGGACAACACCGACAAGATCGTGACCCTGGTGGACGAGTGCCAGCGGATGGGGCTCACCGTGATCCCGCCGGATGTGAACACCGGCCGCTATCGCTTCAGCGTCAACGAAGACGGTCATATCGTCTACGGCATAGGGGCGGTGAAAGGGGTGGGTGAAGGCCCCATCGATGCGATCTTGAGCGCCCGGGATCAGGACGGCCCGTTCCGCGATCTGTTCGACTTCTGCAACCGGGTCGATATCAAGAAGCTCAACAAGCGGGTGATGGAGAAGCTGATCCTCTCCGGCGCCATGGATCGGCTCGGCCCCCACCGCGCCGCCCTGATGGCGACGCTGGAGGAGGCGATGCGGGCCGCCGAGCAGCACGCCAAGGCGCAGGCGGTGGGGCAGGTCGACATGTTCGGCGTGCTTACCGAAGAGATTGACGACGTCAAGAAGGCG
>NZ_JBFODV010000055.1:0-8610 GCF_040908495.1 Aeromonas sp. R1-1
CGGCACAGTTTCAACAATGGGCTATCGCCAGTAGAGTGTGAAAAGCAATATTTCGAGCGGCTCGAAAGTGTCTAGAGAAGCCGGGGCGATTCAAGTTGGGCTATCGGGAGATGAAGCACAGCCTGCAACAACACCGGCTGACCCTGCGCAGCAAGAAGGCGGCGGGGATACGGCAAGAGCTGTGGGGCGTGCTGCTGGCGTATAACCTGCTGCGCAGTCAGATGGTGAAGATGGCGGCGAGTCTGAAGGGATACACGGCGAGCCAGCTGAGTTTTCACATGGCGTCGGTCTATCTCATCCATGAACTGAGTTGCATGCCGTACCTGTCACCGGGGAGTATCCCGAAGCGGGCGGCAGAGCTTGAGAAACAGGCGGGGCAGTTTGTATTACCGGAGCGAAGGGAGCGGAGTTATCCCCGCAGTGTGAAGGCGAGACCACAAAAGTATGCGGTGCAAAAAGCCAATAAAAACAATGCCAGTCAGGCTTAACTGACTGGCATTAAGGCGAATGCCTCCCTTCTCTCTTGCTATTTGCCCATCAGAGTCAGGCGATCAGCTTGTCGTCGGCAAAGCCGAAGCCGCGCAGACCCACCACATGCACATGCTCGTGCTTGCCTTGCACCTTGCGGATGAGCTTGTAGGTGGTGCCCTTCTCGGGACTGATGTTCTCGGGCGCCGCGATAAGCAGCTGCATATCCTGCCGCTCGCACAGCTCGAACAGGGTGGCGATGGATTTGCCATCCAGACGGGCCGCTTCGTCGAGGAACAGCAGACGGCAGGGGGCGATATCCTTGCCGCGCAGACGGCGGGACTCCTCCTCCCAGCTGATCAGCACCATCAAGAGGATGGCCTGACCGGTACCGATCGCCTCGCCGGTAGAGAGCGCGCCGCTCTCGGCCCGCAGCCAGCCATCGGCCCCGCGCTGCACCTCGATCTCCAGCTCCAGATAGTTGCGATAGTCAAGCAGCACGTCGCCCATCACCTGATAGCTGCGATCCCCCTGCTCGATCTGCGGATTGAGGCGCTGGAACAGCTTGGCCATCGCCTCGGAGAAGCTGAGCTCCTTGTCGGCGAACAGATCGTTGTGCATGGCGGTTTGATCGGCCAGCGCCGTCAGCAGACGGGTGTGGGCCTCGCGGATATTGACGTTGAGACGCACCCCGCGCACCAGACCGAAGGCGATGTTCTGCAAGCCCTGGTTGAGCACCCGGATGCGGTTCTGCTCGCGGCGGATGATGTTGGTGATCTTGGCCGCCACCTCGTGGGAGGAGAGCGACAGATGGGTTTCCCGCTGCTTGAGCTCGTCGGCGAGACGGGCCAGCTCGATCTCCATCTCCTCGATCGCCTCGACCGGATCATCGGAGCGGATGATGTCGTTGCGAATGCGATCTTTAAGGTAACGGTAGACCTGCACGTAGAAGGCCACTTTCTGCTCGGTGCTGCGGTTGCCCTCGGAGAGACGCAGCGCATCGCGCAGGGCCTCGTCGTGGGCCACCGCCACCCGCAGGGCGCCGAGGGCCTTGTCCGACATGGAGCGCAGCTCGTCGCTGTCAAGATACGCCAGCTCGCGCTTGTTGAGGCGCTTCTCGACATCGGTCTCCCGCGCCAGGCGCACCACCCGTGACCAACTCGCCTTGTGACCCACCAGAGATTTACGGGCGCTGTAGTAATCCTTGCCTTCAAGTTTGAGACGGCCGCCAAGGGATTCGATCTCGCGCTTGGTCACCTGCAACTGGGCCTCGGCGCTGGTGCGACGGGAACGGGTGCGGATCAGCAGCTCTTCAATCTCTTTCTTGTGGGCGCGCGCCTTCTCTTCCATATCGTCAGAGAGGGTCAGGCCCATGGCCGCCAGCTCCTGCTCAAACTCGGTCAGGGTCTGGCGCTTGGCCTCGACGCTGGAGTTGAGCGCGGTGCGCAGCTGCAACGCCTCGGTGTGACGCAAGGCAATCTGCTTGTGCTGCTCACCGGCGGTGCGGGCCGCCAGCTCGGCCGCCTTGAGCTTCTCTTTGAGTCGCTCACTCATCTCGGAGGCCTTGCCCAGCAGGTCTTGTGCATCCTGATAGGCAAAGTGCGGCAGACGAGCCACAAGCTGATCGAGGGCGTAGCAACGGCGCTTCTGCTCGGCCAGCAGGTCGCTCACCTCATCATAGGCAGCCTGCAGCGCAGCCAGATCCTGCGGATCCTGACGCAGCACCTGCACCATGGTTTCCAGTTTCTCCAGCGACTTGCCGTGTTTGGCGATAAAGGCTTCGGCCTGTTTTAGCGCTTCCACATCGGCGTGAGCCGCCTCGAGGCGGGCCGCCAGATCAGTCTCTGCAAACAGGTGGGCAAAGGGCAGCATCCCCTGCACCAGCTGGATATGGCGAGTCAGCTGGGCGCCGGCCGCTTTGGCATCACTCAGCTGCTTGTCGCACTCGCCGATGGATCCTTGCAGCGCGCGCAGTTCGGCCTGCTTGGCCTGCACTTCGGCTTCCGGGTCGGGGCGGAAGGCGATATCCAGATGCTGACCGATAAAGTCGCGGAAGTGACCGTAGAGACGGTGGTACTTCTGCTGCTCGAAGGCGGCCTTGGCGTAACCCTCGATGAGCCCTTCGCGCTCAAGGTCGAGCTGCTCGATCCGTTTTTCCCGCGCCGCGCGGCCAAACAGCGGCAGCTCGGGGTAGCGGGAGAAGCGCACCTGACGCTTGCTGGTGCGCACCAGCACGGCGTCTCCCAGCTCGTCCGCTTCCACCAGATCCTCGTCAAAGGAGTCGGGGTTGCCCTGAATCAGATAGATATCTTCCGGGCAATCTTCCAGCTTTTTCAGCCGTTCGATGGCACCTTCGAGGTCGAGCACCACCAGGGCGCTGCGAGCCGGGCCGTAGAGCGCCGAGTAGTAAGGGGCATCGTCGATGGAGATGTCATCATAGACGTCGGAGAGCAGTACGCCCCCCACCTGCTCGGCGATGCGGGCAAGACGTGGGTCCGCCTCGCCGGCCCCCAGCTGCAGGTTGCGAATTTGCAGCTCCAGCGCCTGTTTCTGCGCCGCGATGCGGTTGCTCTCCTGCTCGAACTCCCGCTCCTTGTCGAGCACTGTCTGCATACCGGCCGAAAGCTCTTCGGCGGTGGCGAGCGGCAAACCGCTCTGCTCGCGCAGCTGCTCGAGCTTTTCAAAGGATTTGAGCCAGCGCGGCGCCAGCTTGGTGAGCTCCGCAATATCGCGACCCAGCTGGGTGCCCTGATGCTCGAGGCTGGCGCGGCGTTGGTTCACCTCTGCCTGCTGCTCGGAGAGCTCCTCCTGACGGGTGCGTTGGGCTTCGAGGAAGATCTCCAGCTCATCGCTGCTGGCAATCAGCTGGCCGGAGGCCTGCTGCAGCTCGTCACGCAACTTGAAGAGACTCTTCTGGCTTTCGCTCTCTTTCTCTAGGCGAGCCAGCGCGGCGCGCAGCCCCTGCCCCTGGGCAATGCGAGCCTTGTCTTCGATGTGACGCTTGAGCAGCGCCTGTGCGGTGGGCCAGGCGGCCTCGCGCACTGTTTCCGGAGCGATGCTGAGCAGCAGCGCCAGCGCCGCTTCGTGCTCGGCCACCGCCGCCTTGGCCAGCGCCAATTGTTGTTCGGCCCCCAGCACCCGGCTGGTGAGGCTCTGCTCGGAGCTACGGAACTGGTGCAGGGTGTCGCTCGCCTGTTCGGCGGTCAGCCCCGGCAGCTCGCACTGCTCGCGGGCAGCCTCCAGCGCCTGCACCGCCTGACGGTACTGGATGGCGCGGGTCTGCTGGATATCGAGCGCCTGCTGGTAGTCGGCCAGCTGGGTCTTGAGGCTGTCGACTTCTGCCTGTGCCAGCTCCTTGCGCTCTTCCACCTCCAGCAGCTGGCCGTGGATCTCCTCCACCACCGCTTGCTGCTGCTCGAGTTTGTCAGAGAGATCCGCCAGATCGGCGCGGTACATCTCGATCTTCTTCTGCAAGGAAACCGCCGCCATCACCTTGGCCAGATGCTCGGAGGCAGACTCCAGCTCGTCGGTCAGCAATTTTTCGCGGTTGGTGAGCTGCTCCACCTCGTCGGCTAGATAGATGGCGCGCTGCTTCTCTTCGGCCAGAATACGGCGCTTGTCGGCCAGCTCCTGGCGCGCCTTGAGGGCCAGCTCGGAGAGACGGCTCTTCTCGGCGGCATTGCGCACATAGTCAGCGGCCACATAGTGGGTGGTCTCGGTGATCAGGTTCTTGAACAGATCCCGCTGACCCTGGGTCTCCTTGATCGCCTCCAGCGTGCGGCGGTTTTCATAGATGGCAGCCTCCATGTCTGCAAACGCCTTGCGCACCCCTGAGTTCTCCGGCAGCAGGTATTCGCGCAGGGAACGGCTGATGGACGAGGAGATACCGCCGTAGAGAGAAGCTTCGATCAGGCGATAGAACTTGCCGCGATCTTTTTGATCACGCAGCTTCTTCGGGGTGATGCCGAACTCGAACATGAAGTTGTGATAGTCGGTCACCGTATTGAATTTGGCGACTTTCAGCGCCCCCAGCTCGGCGGCCGCCCCTTTCAGGTCGGTAAAGGCGCGTACCCGCCCCTTGCCGCCATCGAGCTTCTCCAGCAGCAGATCGGTCGGCGCCAGATTCTCCGGCACATCCACCAGCGCGAACGGGGTGATGTTGACCTTGTTGTCACGGTTGGCCACCTGTTCGAGGTGGACGCCGACCCAGATCCGCTGTTCGCGGCTGTTCATCACTTCCAGCAGCGAATAACAGTGGCCGCGCTGCAGCTTGCCGTAGAGCCCCTTGTCACGGGAGGCGCTGCTGGAGCCCGCTTCCGTGGTGTTGCGGAAGTGAAGCAGTGACTGGTCGGGGATGAGCGCCGCGATAAAGGCCGCCATGGTGGTGGACTTGCCCGCGCCGTTGCCGCCGGAAAGAGTGGTGACCAGCTGGTCGAGATCGAAGGTCCGGGCAAAGAAGCCGTTCCAGTTGACCATGGTCAGGGATTTGAACTTGCCTCGCACCGGTTATACCTCCAGATCCAGTTGTTCTTCATCGAGATCCGCCTCGATGTCATCAAAGAGCGAGTCGCTGCTCGGCATTTCGTCGTCGTGGAAGATGGCTTCACCCTCCTGGATCATCCGCAGCTGGACGGCGCGCGGATCTTCATCGGAGCGCACGTCAGCGGCGAAACGGAACACCGATTCGTTGACCCGGAATTTATCTCCGTTGCCAAGGGCGGTGATCATGCCAAGGCGGCGCAGACGGCGCATGGAGGTACGGATCTTTTCGAGCAACTTCTTCTTGTCGAGATCGGTACCGCCGGAGCGGCTGTTGACCATCCGCAGCAGCTGCTTCTCGTCGGCGAGGCTCAGCACCTCTTCTTGCAGCTCGGCCATGGCGAATACCCCTTCCGAGGCCAGACGATCCGGGCTCAGGTAGAGGTAGCAGAGCACCTTGCCCACCAGCATATCGAGCTCGGAGAGCACAGTGGTACCGATGTCGGAGCTCGGGCGCGGACGGAGGTAGAAGAAGCCTTCCGGCGCCTTGATCAGCTCCACCTGATAGCGACCGTAGAAGATCTCCAGCTCGCTGTGATATTCGACCAGCGCCGAATGCTGCTCGAACTCGTCGGCACTGATGTGACGACCGGAGCGCAAGGCGGTATCGATGCGCGGAAACAAGGGGTTGGCAATCGCCTCTGCGAGGCGCAGCGGCAAGGGAAACTCAGAATTGATCAATGACATAGGCCTGAACCTTGGATCCAGCTTGGTTAATGGGTTTCCATGCGGGTTGGCGATGCAGTTCGCGCTCGCCGCTGGCATGGCCCAGGCGCACGGCCTGGTCGATCAGAAGACGCGCCACATCGAAGTGGGCATGGGCCGGGTAGTCCAGCAGATATTCCCGCAGCACATCGGCCAGATCCAGCTGCTGGCCCTGCTCGGGGTAGCGGGCCAGATAACGCTCGATCCGCTCGGCCAGCTCCTGGTTGATGTCCACCATCTCGACATACTCCATCTCGAGGGGCACCTCACCGGTCACCTCCTCGTCGTGGATGGCGATGGTTTCGTCGCGCAGTTCCAGCAGACGGGGCTCTTCGGCCACCCGTAGCTGCCAGTTGTGCTGCTCGAAATTGCGGATGGACTCGCGCAGCCGCTGGCTGAAGGCGCGGTTCTTGTCCATGTCGATGGCGTTGCGGATAAATTTGTGGACATGTCTGTCGTAGCGGGACCAGAGCTCGATGCACTGCTGACCCCAGCTGGTGATGACGTCAAGGCGCCCTTGCAAGGCGTGAGTCAGCTCCTCGACGTGGAACAGATCGTCGCGCCCCTGCGCCGCTTCCTGAATGTTGAGCAGCCCCGCCTGCAGGCGGTGGCCGGCAGCGTCCAAAGTATCTTGCAGCTCGCGCAGGGTCTGGCCGGTTTCGTGCAGCAGCTTTTCGCAACTGTGAATGGCATCGACCCAGTTCTGGGTCAGCAGGGCCGCGATCTCGCTTTTGACCTGATTCTGCTGTTCATCCATGGCGCGCTGGGTGAGATCGATGCGACCCAGCGTCTCTTCCAGCGAGAAGGTAAGGCGCGGCAGCACCTCGGCATCCCACTGCTCGCGGGTGTTGGTTTCAAGCGCCGCCTTGCGGGCGGTATCGAGCTCGGCAGCCAGGTGTTCGAGCAGAATGGAGAGCTTGATGGAGTCAACCTGACGCTGATCCATAAAGAAGTCGACGATGCTCACACCCAGGCGCGACAGGCGGTAGAGGCTCTCCCCCGCCACCATGTCGGTGTTGAAGCGCGACAGCAGCTGCTGGCGAATGAGATCGTTGATGGCGTTGTTGGCGCGACCGGTGAGGGTCTCGTCCATCTGGCCGAAGGCGCTGCTGACATAGCCAAAAGCGTCGTGCAACGCCGCTTCCGACAGGTCCGACTCATCTTCGGACAGGGTCTTGATTGCAATCAGAAAGGCCAGCCGGTCGGTCGGCAGGCTCAGCGCCAACCCCTCCTGCCTGACCCACCCTACTAGCTCCGGCAAAGAACGCTCTGGCAGGGTACGGGATGTACTCATCATGATGTTGTCATCTCGTTGTTGTATTGGGCGCAAAATCGTGCGCGCGGCTACATCCGGTAGCATCGAAAACATGGTTCACATCGACGTGAACCGCGAGCAGTCAGCTGGCCGGCTTCTGGGCCATCACATGGATATAGCGGCCGAGGGCGACAAAAGGCTCCTGACGGCAATATTGCTGCTCCATGGCCAGCAGATCGTCGAACTTCTCCACCTGATCCTGCTTGTGACGCATATAGTCGTGGATCACCCGCACCCCGGTCTTGCCGATGATGCGCAGCCCCCCACGACCAATCCAGTCATAGACCTGTTCCGGCAGCTGGGGATTGGTGGGCGTAAGCGCAGTCTGGCGCTTCTTGCGAAGACCAAGTCGCACATAGTCAAAATTGCCCACCACCAGGCTCTGGAACAGCAAACCATGACGGTTGTAGAAAAGCAGCGACAGTATGCCCCCGGCATTGACGAAAGGGAACAGACCCAACAAGGTCTGGCGCGGCTCGGCGAGCCACTCCAGCACCGCATGGCAGAGCACCAGATCAAAGGTACCGGTCACGTGTTGCTTCAGATCCTGAATGGGGCAATGGATGAGACGGATTTTGTCTTCCAGCCCCTTCTCGGCAATCTGGCTGCGGGCCAGTTCCAGCATTTCTGCTGACAGATCGCACAACTCCACCTGATGACCCATGGCCGCCAGCTTCTGGGCGAAATAGCCAAAACCGCCCCCAGCATCTAGGATGCGCAGCGGTCGGTTGCCAAGGCGAGCCAGGCAGGCTTCGATGTCGCTCCAGACAATGGTGGTGCGGATGCGCCCCTTGGTGGAGTCGTAAATGTTGCGGGCGAACTTGTCGGCGCGCCCGTCAAAACTCTGATCTTGCTTCAAGGAGAAACTCAACATTAGCGCCACAGGGTTGTGGCCATCCCAAAAAAGAGAGGTATTCTGTCACATCCCGAATTTGCTGAAAACTCAAGGAAGTGTCTGCCGTGTTTGTGCTCAAAAAGTGGCTGGGTCAACTGTTGATGCCGCTCCCCTTCTCCCTCTCCCTGCTGCTGGTCGCCCTGCTGCTGCTCTGGTTCACCCGTTTTCAGAAAACCGGCAAGCTGCTGGCCGCTCTCTCGCTGCTGCTGGTCGCCCTGCTGGGAATGCGGCCGGTGAGCTATGAACTGGCCCGCGGGCTGGAGCAAACCTTCCCGCCGTTCGAGGTGAGCCAGCATCCCAACATCGAGGCCATAGTGGTGCTCGGCAATGGTCATGTCAGCGACCCGGCGGTGCCCGAGCGCTCCTGGCAAAACAATATTGCCCTGGCCCGCACTCTCGAAGGGGTTCGCCTTGCCCAGGCCTATCCTGAAGCCGAGCTGGTTTTCTCCGGCTATGTATCGGGGGATACCCTCTCCAATGCTGAGGTCAATGCCCGGATGGCCGAGAGCCTCGGCATACCCCGTTCGCGGATGACGTTGTTTGAAAACAACAAAGACACTCATGATGAGGCGGTCAGTATCAGTCGTCACCTCAAGGGAAAAGAGGTCGCGCTGGTCAGTTCGGCCACTCATTTGCCCCGGGCCATGGCCCTCTATCAGGGTCAGGGACTCAAGGCCGTGCCGGCCCC